>JAGRKY010000010.1 GCA_020442095.1 Bauldia sp. | reverse complement strand
CCCTTCATCCAGTTCTCCTACACCTTCAAGGGGCCGGTCTATCCGATCCCCGCTTCCTTCAAGGGGGAAGCGTCGAGCTGGATCTGGACGAACATGCCGCCGGCGCGCGTCTGGCTCTACCGCCTGCCCTAACGGCCTATCCGGGCGGACCGACCGGCCCGGCATATCCCTCCCCGCGCAGTCCCTCGCGATCGAGCCCCAGGAAGCCGACCGGCTGGCGCGTCGTGCCGTCGAGAGCGAGTTCGGCGAGGATCTCGCCGAGCACCGGCGCGAACTTGTAGCCGTGGCCCGAAAGCCCGGCGACGAAGGCGACATTGGCATGGGCGGGATGCCGGTCGACGATGAAGTGTTCGTCCGGCGACAGGGTGTAGTAGCAGACGGCGTGGCGTACCGGCGTCGTCGAGACGCCCGGCAGGCAGTCGCGGATGAAGGCGGTGACCCGCGCGAGGTCGTCCGGCTCGATCGCCTTGTCGTCGCCGAGCGGGCTCGCGACGTCGGTGCCGCGGGTATGTTCGGCGACCTTGACACCACCGCTGCCGACCTGCGGGAAGCCGTAGAAGAGACCGACCGGTGTCTCGAAGAAGAAGCAGGGACAGTCGCGCTCGGCGCTGTAGCGGGGATCGTCGCAGGCGAACCAGTGGAGATGCTTGCGCCGGACGGTGAGCGGGATGGCAAGCCCGGAGAGCAGGCCCGACGCCCAGGCGCCGGCGGTGATCGCCAGCCTGTCGGCCCGATAGCTCTTCGCCGCCGTCCTGACGGTGACGCCGCCTTCTTCGGCCTGCCAGCCGAGCACCGCGTCGCCGGAGACGATGTCGGCGCCCGCCGCCGCGGCCATCCGGAGATGGGCGAGGACCGAACGCTCGACGAACAGGAACCCCGCGTCCTTCTCCAGCACGCCGACCGCGCCGCCGGGGAGACGCATCGGCGGTCCCGACTCCGGGTCGCCGGGCACGATATCCTCAAGCGGCAGCGCATGGCGGGCGGCGGCCTCGCGGATGCCCCGGACCAGCACCCCCTCGGCCGGGCCGCCCTCCAGCAGCCCCACCCGGCGGAACAGCGTCTCGCCGCTTGCCGCCTCGATCTCGGCCCACAGCGCGTAGGCGCGTTCGAGCAGCGGGACATAGTCCGGATGCTCGAAATAGGCCTTGCGGATGATCCGGGTCTCGCCGTGGGAGCTGCCTTCGGCATGGCCGCCGGGGAAGCGGTCGAGGCCGAGCACCCGCGCGCCGCGGCGGGCGAGGTGCCAGGTGGCGGCGCTGCCGATGCCGCCGGTGCCGATGACGATGACGTCGTAATGGTCCATGACGCGCCCGATTCCCCACCCTGCCTCATCCGATCATGCGCGATGCGCGAGGCCCGGCCAAGGGTCGGCCGGACGCGGCATTGCCGCTCCTCGCCCGTTGCCGCGGCCGCCCGTCTTCCGCTCACGGCCCGAACGTGGCACGTTCTCCCGAATCGCATGAAAGCGCACGTACCGCCGCCGGACACGAAGGAGACGAAGCCATGTCGATATCTCTCGAAGCCGCCGCCGAGGTCATGCGTCAGGCGATGCGCGACACGGTCAGGCGCCATTCCCTGTGGTACCTGATCCAGGGCGGCCTGATGATCATCGGCGGCATCCTCGCCCTGCTCTACCCGGTGATCTCGTCGGTCGCTGTGGTGGCGCTGCTCGGCTGGGTGCTGATCATCAGCGGCATCGTCCAGGGGATCAGCATCATCGGCGCCCGCTCGGTGCCCCATTTCTGGCTGCAGCTCGTCTCGGTCGTGCTGTCGATCATCGTCGGCATCCTCTTCCTGTCGAACCCGGCCGAAGGCCTCTTGACGCTGACCTTCCTGCTGATCGTCTTCTTCATGGTCGAGGGCATCTCCAAGATCATCTTCGCGCTGACCATCCGCCCCTTCCCCAACTGGGGCTGGGTGCTCGGCTCAGGTGTGATCGGCGTGCTGATCTCGATCTTCCTGCTCGGCAATCTCAGCGGCGCCGCGCTCTGGCTGCTCGGCCTGCTGCTCGGCATCCAGCTGATCGCCGAGGGCGCGGCGATCGGCTACCTCGCCTGGCAGGTCCGCCAGGAGGGCAAGCCCCCGAAGCCGCCGGTCGCACCAGCCGCACCGTCGCCCGCGGCCCCGCCGCCATCCGCAACCACGCCGCCGCCCACCGCCCCCTCGGCCGGTGGACCGGCCGAGCCGTGAGGTTCTCGGTTTCGGCCCGCGCCGTTCCGACAGGCAGGATGCTCCGCCTCGCGGTCGCGGCGCTGGCCGCCCTGACGCTTGCCGCGACGCCGCTCGTGGCGCAGATGGAACCTACCCTGATGGGGCGGACGGTAACGCTCAGAGTCCTGACCTTTAACGACCGGAACAAGCCGCTCTACGAAAGCGCCTCGCACTCGACCAAGGTGACCGACGCGACTGAATTCGGTCTCCAGCGGGAGGGCGTCCAGAACGATATCGACGTCGTTCCGATCCTCATCGATGTCGAGGCGTCGCGAATCGAGTTCGACTATTCGATCGCCGAGCCGGGCGACCTCGCGGAAGCCAGGTTCAACGGCTACGTGCTCGACTTCGGCGGCGACTGCAACCTGTTCTGGGCGGCGCGGGTCGACCGCGACTTTTCCACCTTCCCGATGACCGAGAACCGCATCTTCTTCGAGCTGGGCACGCTCTATGTCGACGTGTCGGGCATGAGCTTCGACCGCGGCAGCAAGTTCGCCATCGATCTCGACCTGTCGGGCTGCGGCACGGCCTGAGGGCCGAACCGCCGCGCGGCTGCCTTCGCCCTCAGGCGCGGGCTTCGGGCATCGGAATGTCGGCGCCTTCCATCCAGCGAAGCGAACCCGGCGTGGTCAGCAATTCGCCGGTCTCGAGCAGGGTCTTCAGCCCCGATAGCACCATCGGCCAGCCACCGTAAAGCTGGTTGTTGGCGCCCTCGCGAAGCTGGTCATGGGTGACCCGGAGCAGGCAGGAATCGCCGACCGGCTCGATCTCCCAGGTGACCCGCGACGTCCCCTCGGCCTTGACGTCCTCGCCCCACAGGGCGCGGAAGCTCTGGACCAGGCGCCGCGGCGGATCGACCTCGATATTCTCGCCCTCGAAGATCGGAACGCCGCCGCCAAGGCCGGTATAGGCTGAGTTCGGCGTCCAGTCCGATGTGACGACGGCGCCGAAATTGTACTTGGCCCGCATGTCCGCGTCGGTGATCGCGGTCCACAGGCGCTCGGGCGTTGTCTTGATGTAGATCTCGAATACCTTTTCCATCGTCTTCTCCTCCGGGCTTTCAAGGTCGCGCTTGAGGTCGCTGAGAGCGGCGACGAAGGGCGCGGTGTATTTGCTGACCCACCGGTCATGGACCAGGCGGATCGGAACCGGATTGAGGAAGTGGAGCTTTTCCCGCCCACGCCGCCGGACCACTACCAGCCCGGCCTCCTCAAGAATCTTCAGATGCTTCATGACGCCGAAGCGGGTCATCGGCAGCCGCGCCTCGAGACTGGTCAGCGTCTGCCCGTCCTGCCGGAAGAGTTCGTCCAGCAGGCTGCGGCGGGTCGGATCGGCAAGCGCCTTGAAGACATCGTCCATGGGCATCTAATACGTGACCATATGGTCACATGTCAAATCGTCTGAAACCACCCGCCCCTCGCGGCCCTGTCACGGGCGGCGCGGAGCGTCAGCCTGCCCGCGCGAAGCGGGAGGGACCGACGGAGGACGATGGCGGGGACAAAGAGAACCGAATCGGCAGGCGGAGAGGGGCCGGCTTGCCGGTCCCCTCGCTTGCCGGGCGCGTCAGGGCTTTTCCCAGTGGCCGGACTTGGCCGAGCGGAAGATCGCGTCGAGGACGCGGGCCTGCTTGATCGCGTCGGCGACGCCAAAGACCAGCTTCTCCTTGCCGCGAACGACGCGCGAGAAATGCTCGCCCTGGAGCTGGTACTGGTCGGCCTTGGGGAGCTTGATCACCTTGGCCGAGGCGTCGCCGAGCTCCTTGCCGTTGTCGAGATAGATCTTCATGGCGCCGCCCTGGGGGGCGTTGAACGGAATCTCGACTTCCACCCGCCCCTTGTCGCCGAGGATGTGGACGCGCTGGTAGGGAGTCGCCTGGGTCGAGACCGTGAAGGTCAGGTGGCGCCCCTTGCCGAAATCGACGACCGCGCTGGCGAGACGGTCGGTCTTGAACTTCGGATCGCGGTCGATCACCGCCATGCAGCGGACCGGCTCGGCACCGAAGACGAAGCGCGACACGACCACCGGATAGCAGCCGATATCGTAGATCGCGCCGCCGCCGATATCGGCCATGTTGCGCACGTTCTTCGGGTCGACGTTGTAGTAGGAGAACAGCGACTGGATCGCGCGCAAGTTTCCGAGCTTGCCGCTCTGGGCGAGGTCGCGCGCCTTCAGCCACTGCGGGTGATGGCGGACCATGAAGGCCTCGGCGATATGGACCTTGCGGCCGGCGGCGGTCAGCAGCTTGGCCTCGTCGGCGTTCAGCGCGATCGGCTTCTCGCAGAGCACGTGCTTGCCCTTGGCCGCGGCCTCCAGCGTCAGCGGCACATGCAGGTGGTTCGGCAGGGGATTGTAGACCGCCTCGATCTCGGGATCGTTGAGCATGTCCTCGTAGGAGCCGTAGGCCACCGGGATGCCGAGCTTCTTCGCCCAGCGCCGCGCGGTCGGGAGCGTGCGCGAGGCGATGGCCCGGATCTCGATCTCCTTGCTCTTCATCATCCCGGGCAGGACCTTGGCCACGCCGATATCGGCCGTGGAAATGACGCCCCAGCGAACCGGGTCTTTCCTTGTCGTCGTGCTCTTGGCCACGTCGTTGACCTCCCGTAGGTTGGTGTCTCGTTGCCGGCACCGCCAGCGAACCTGCCGCGCTAACCGGTTACGCCGGCCAATGCAAGTGTGGCAGGGCGATTGAAGCGCGGAAACCGGGCGTCGCTCTTCGCCATCGGCGGAGCGAATGCCGTGCCTACACCAAAAAATTGTATGCACACCCAAATCTGCAGGTGAAATCCTCGAGACCTTTTGACAGAATGGATTTGAGCTTTCTTTGATTCATGTTCGCCTGAATCGCGGCCGGTCTTCCGGGCAAGATAAGTCTCGCGTCCGCGCCCTCGTCTGAAGGTGTTCTCGGTGACCAGGACAATTCTGATCATCTTCATGACCGAAGAAGAGCCGGCGACCGCCTGGACGATCGGCTCGCTGCTCGGGCAGCTCGAGGACGGGGATACGCTCCTCCTGCTCCACAACGGCGCCAGCGACAGATCCTTCGCCGACAAATATGCGGTGCTCCCGCGAGTCCGCTATTTCGAGCATCCCGAGAATCTCGGCGTCGCGGGCGGTCGCAATTTCCTGCTGCGCCAGCCGGAATGCGTGGCGTCCGATCTCGTTTTTCTGGTCGACAGCGACACGGTCGTCCCCAACGACTACCTGCGGAACATGACGGCGTTCATCGGCGAAACACCCGATGCCGGCGTGGTCGGAGCCGTCCTGCTCAGGTTCGACCGTTTTCGGAAAAGGCTGGATTCGGCCGGTTTTTCCCTGGTCGGATGGGACGGACCGATTCCACGCGCGACGACCGGTCTCGATACCGCGGCAATCAGGGACATGACACGCGGCGCTCTCGGCCAGAATGACCTTGACCATATCGGCGCTGCGCCGGACTGGCGACGTGCCTATCTCTCTCCGGAGGATTTCCTGGAGATGGTGCAGAAGCTCGACGATGTGCCGGGCGAGGGCAACTTCTTCGGGATGCTGAAGTATGCAACGGAGAGCCGTGCCCGGCTGTCGGGCGGTCCGGCGAAGCTCGAAGTGTCGAACGTCGCCGGCGGCTGCCAGGTGTTCAGGCGCAGCCTGCTCGACGAGATCGGCTATCTTTGCGACCTGTTCAATCCATACGGGTTCGAGGACGTTGATTTCTGCATCCGGGCCCTCTCGCGTGGATGGAAGAACTACACCACGAATGCCTCCTATGTTCTCCACCGTACGGACTTGCGGCATGCGAAACGGACGTCCGTGCGCAACCGCCTTCGCAGCCGCTGCAACCATAGCCGTGCGCACACGATTCTCGAATCCAGGTGGGCCGGGAGCGAGTTTCCCGCGCTGACTTTTCGTCGGTTGTTTGGCCGGTACCTGGTTCTCAGCGAGAGGGGAGACGCCAGAGAGGATTTCCTGGCGGATCTGTTCGGCATCCGCGCCGCGTTCGGGCAACTCGCCGAACAGGAAGACCCCCGTCTTCTCGAATGCCTGTTGGCGGCACCACCGGAGGATAGTGCGAGATCGGCGGTTGCCCATATCGTCCAGAACTTGAAAGGCGCAGCGTGACCCAGAACAACGCTCAGTCCGGCGACATGGCGGGGATCGCCCGGGAAACGCTCCGGGCGGAGTCGAACCGTCGACTGGACCAGCTATTCGCCCGGTTCGGCGACAGGATCGCCGATCTCACCTCGGACGATTCGATCGAGTCGCTCCTCGATCAGAAGAATCGGGAGATCGACTACAGGAACGAGACCATCAGCTACCAGCAGGTGGGCCTCGAAGACCTCGAGAAGCAGCTGTCGGACCTGAGGGAGGTGCAGGCGAAAGACAGGAGGCAATTGCATGCCGCCGAGGCAAAGACAGCCGAAAGGAACCAGGTCATCGCCAGCCAGACCCGGCAGTTGCGCCGGCGGGCGAGTCGGATGGAAGCGTTGAAGCGCCAGAACGCGCGCCTGAAGGACGACAAAGCCAGCTTGCAGCGGACCAGGGCACGCCTCCAGCGAGAGCTGAGCAAGCTGCGCAACCCCTTCCACTATCTCAAGTGGCTGCTGGTCGGATTCCCGTCGGCCAAGCGGACCGGCCGCCCGGACGCATAGACGTTCGGCGGTTGGGCGATCCCTGCGACCTGCGGCGTGGTCCGACGGTCCACTGACGCCATCGCCGGCGAAGATGCGGAGACGTCACCTGACCGGCGTGAAGCTGGCGCTATGCGCCTCGTTCACACGAGCCTCCACCCGTCCGGAATGAGGTCGCGCGTATCCTTCGATTGTGCGGCGGCATCCGTATGCCACCTTCGCGGCGCGATCACCGCCCGATCCGCGGCTTCCGAAAGCCATGCGCCCCACCAGCTGAAGGTGCTGTTGGCGATCACGTGATGCCGGCACTGACGCATGACGATCAGCGACTCCCAAGGGTCTTCGACGTCGCCCTCGACCAGGATGCGGTCGGGGAGAAAGGATGTCATCTCCGCCGCCTCGGCGACGTCGTCGGAGAAGACGAAATAGGTCGGCTCTTCCCCGATCATCTCGCCGAGAAGCGATGTGGCCTGGCGATAATAGTCGACGGGAAGGGGATCGAGATGGGGGACGGCGGTCGACGCGTAGTCGCCGCGCCGGATATGTAGCGACACCGGATGGCGCGCGGCGGCGATTCTCCGGAGAGAGCCCTCAGCCGCGGCCGAGAGCGGAAACCGTGGCGTATAGATGCGGCGAATCTCCTCGGCCACCCGGGCGAAATACAGCTCGGAAAGAAAATATCCGACAAGGCGAACAGGCGGCACCAGATCGAAGAACGTCTTCGAGAAATAAAAGTGCGGCTCCCGATAGACGGGCACGTCCCCCTTTGCCCGCCCCCTGTGCGTAACGACCTCACCCGGCAGATTGAACCTGTCCAACTGGTATTGCCGCTTCGCAGAGCCACCATAATGGCTCGTGTCGAGCACCAGGCCGCAGTCGCGATGCCTGGCAAGCGCAAGCCCGGCAGCGAACTGGAACAGCTGGTTGCCCAGACCGGACGAGATTCGGACCGTAACGGAAGAAGGCGCCGATGGAGGTTCGGAATTCGCCGACGCCGACGCTCCAGCGAGGTCGATCGCGCTGTTCGGCATCAATCACTCGAACAAAGCAAGCTTTCGGACCGGGAAGGTGGTGGAGCCAGGCGGAATCGAACCGCCGACCTCTTGAATGCCATTCAAGCGCTCTCCCAACTGAGCTATGGCCCCTTCCGGGAGTCCGGCGGCGGGTTCAGGGTCGCCCCCTCCGCCGCGGACACAGTCTCTTAAGTCCGAGCTTCGGCCGAATCAAGGCCGCTTATGGTTCTTCCTCGTCATCGACGTCGCCGATGATGTCGGAGACGTTGTCGTCATCCTCTTCCTCGTCCTCGAGGAAGGTGTCGTCGCCGTCGTCGGCCTCGATCTCGTCGTCATCGTCGTCGCCGTCGACAACCACCGCGCCGGTATCCGCCGCCTCTTCGTCGGCGGTCTCGAGCGACACCAGTTCGGCCTTCTCGTCGACCTCCTCGATCTCATCGTCGTCGCCGTCGCCGGATTCCTCGCGGGCGGTCGCCGGCCGCGCCTTGGCGGCCACGACCTCGAAGATCGTCCCGCAACTCGGACAGATGACCGGGTCGCGATTGAGGTCGTAATATTTGTTGCCGCAGTTCGGGCAGGTGCGCTTGGTGCCGAGTTCTGGTTTCGCCACTTCGGTGCCTCGTCGGAAGCGTTGAAGGGGCCTCCCATAATGCGAGCGATACTTGCTGTCAAAACCAAATCTCGATCCCATGCGGCGGTTGGATGACGGACCAGGCCCGCTGTGCTATCCGAACGGCGCCCGAAGGGCCGCCAGCGGTCCCGAAAGCCAGTCGAAGATATCGAAAGAAGCAGGGATGAAACCTCTCCGCGCCGTCCCTTCCGGCCCGCTCAAGGGATCGATTCGGCCCCCAGGCGACAAATCGATTTCCCACCGATCGCTGATGCTCGGCGCCCTTGCGCTCGGCGAGACCACCGTCGAGGGGCTGCTCGAGGGCGAGGACGTGCTCGCCACCGCTGCGGCAATGCGCGCCTTCGGCGCGACGGTGACCCGCGATGACGGCGGCATCTGGACGGTCAAGGGCCTCGGCGTCGGCGGGCTGCTCGAACCCCAGGGCGTGATCGACTATGGCAATGCCGGCACCGGCGTCCGGCTGGCGATGGGGCTCGCCGGCAGCCATGCCTTCGCCACGACCTTCACCGGCGACGCTTCCCTGGTCGGGCGACCGATGGGCCGGGTCTTCGACCCGCTGCGCCGCATGGGCGTGCAGATCCTCTCGCGTTCGGAGGACCGCCTGCCGGCAACGATCAAGGGCCCGGGCGTGCCGGTGCCGATCGAATACCGCGTCCCGGTCGCCTCGGCCCAGGTGAAGTCGGCGGTCCTGCTCGCCGCCCTCAATTTCAGCGGCACCACCACCGTCATCGAGCCGGTCGCCACCCGCGACCATACCGAACGGATGCTCGCCGCCTTCGGTGCCGCGATCGAGACCACGGTCGCCGAGGATGGCGTCCGGACCATCACGCTCGACGGCGGCGCCGACCTCCATCCGCAGAAGATCGTGGTTCCCGGCGATCCGAGTTCGGCGGCCTTCCCGATCGTCGCGGCGCTGATCGTCGAGGGCTCGGACGTGACTGTGGAAAACGTCCTGCTCAATCCGACCCGCGCCGGCCTGATCGACACCCTGATCGAAATGGGCGCCGACATCACCATCGACAACCGCCGGACGGTCGGCGGCGAGGAGGTCGGCGACGTCCGCGTCCGCGCCAGCGCGCTCAAGGGCGTGGCCGTCCCGGAAGAGCGTGCACCCTCGATGATCGACGAATATCCGGTCCTCGCCGTCGCGGCCGCCTTCGCCGAAGGCGAGACGCGGATGGAGGGGATCGGCGAGATGCGCGTCAAGGAATCGGATCGCATCGCGATGATGGCGGCCGGGCTCGCCGCCAACGGTGTTGCCGTCGAGGAAGGGCCGGACCGGCTGGTGGTCAGGGGTAATGGCCGCCCGGAGGGCGGCGCCAGGGTCGAGACATCGCTCGATCACCGCATCGCCATGAGCTTCATGGTCATGGGGCTCGCGACCAGGGAGCCGGTCACCGTCGACGACGAAGGACCGATCGCGACCAGTTTCCCGGTCTTCCGCGACATGATGACCGGCCTCGGCGCCCGCTTCGAGAGCGTCGATGCCGACTGACCTGGAATCGCCGTCGAATGGCGCCATCCTGATCGCCATCGACGGCCCGGCGGCCTCCGGCAAGGGGACGCTCGCCCGCCGCCTGGCGGCGCATTACGGCCTGAGGCACCTCGACACCGGGCTGACATTCCGCGCGGTCGGCGCGGCGCTGGTCGCCAGCGGCCGGCCGCTCGACGACGAATCCGCTGCGATCCGCATCGCCGAGACGCTCGACCTCGAACACCTCGACCGGGATCGCCTCAACGCCCATGGCGTCGGCGAGGCCGCCTCGAAAGTCGCGGTGATGCCGGACTTCCGCAAGGCGATGGTCGAACGCCAGCGCGCCTTTGCCCGCCAGGGCGCCGGCGCGGTGCTCGACGGTCGCGATATCGGCACCGTCGTCCTGCCCGACGCGACAGCGAAGCTCTTCGTCACCGCCGATCCGCAGACCCGGGCGCGGCGTCGCGCCGAGGAAATCCGCTCGCGCGGCGGCGAGGCCGACGATGCCGCGATCCTTGCCGACCTCGCCCGGCGCGACCGCCGCGACGCCGAGCGGGCCGCGGCGCCGCTCAAGGCGGCCGAGGACGCCCACTTGCTCGATACTACCGGAATGGATATAGAAACCGCGTTCCGCGCGGCCGTGGACATCATCGAACGGGCCAGAGCCGGACACGATTGACGGGATGCCATCCGGCATGGCCCGTCTTTTGTGCTACCGCAACGGTCGTCGAGGGATGCCGCCGATGGGCGGAATGACTATATGACTGCCGAAACTTCAAAAACTGCCGAGACTTCTACCCGGAGCGCCGCGGCCTCTTTCGCCGATCGAACGGGGCAACGCCAGAAAAGGGCAGACGTCTCGGTCCGAACAACACCAACCGACGGCGCGCGCAGCCGTCGCATCCGGAGTATCAATGTCCGTAGCTGAGCAATCAATGAAGGAAGATTTTGCCGCTCTCCTCAATGAATCCTTCAATACCGAAGAGGTCATGGAAGGGAGCGTCGTCAAGGGGACGATCGTCGCGATCGAGAAGGATCTCGCGGTCATCGACGTCGGCCTGAAGACCGAAGGCCGCATCCCGCTGAAGGAATTCAGTGTCGCCGGCGGTGAGCCCGGCGTCCATGTCGGCGACGAGGTCGAGGTTTATCTCGAGCGCATCGAGAATGCGCTGGGTGAGGCTGTCCTGTCGCGCGAGAAGGCTCGCC
>JAGRKY010000125.1 GCA_020442095.1 Bauldia sp. | reverse complement strand
TGCTGGTCGATGTCGCGATCGACCAAGGCGGCTGCTTCGAGACCTCGCACCCGACGACCCACGAGAAGCCGACCTTCGTCGTCGACGGCGTCGTTCATTACTGCGTCGCCAACATGCCGGGCGCGGTGCCGCTGACATCGAGCGAGGCGCTCAACAACGCGACGCTGCCCTTCGGCCTCGCCCTGGCCGACTACGGCCTCGCCGCCCTCGGCCGCGACCCGCATCTCCGCAACGGCCTGAACATCCATGCCGGGCGGATCACCCATGCCGCAGTCGCCGAAGCCCTGGCGCTGCCCTTCGACGAGCCGGAGCAGTTGCTGGCCGCCTGATACGAATACGGGTGGCCGGCGCACTGGCGCCGGCCGCGTCCGCCTCCCTCAGAGCTTGGGCAGATCGAGCCAGCTCTGGAAGGCGCCAAGCACCATGTTGGCCGCGATGGCGCTCAGGATGATGCCCATCACCCGCCGCATGACGTTCGCGCCGCCGACGCCGATCACCTTCATGATCGGAGTCGCGAACAGCATGATCAGCAGGAAGATGGCGAGGACGGCAGCCAGCGCCACCGTCGTCAACGTCTGTTCGACAAAGTCGAACTGGCGATTGTCGGTGAGCAGGACGACGGTCAGCATGGCGCCGGGACCGGCGATCGCCGGAATCGCCAGCGGATAGATCGCGAGCGACTTGATCCCGCCGCCGGTGACGTCGTCGAAGCCTGTCCCCGGTGCCGAGGTGCCGAGGCTCATCTCAATCCCGTAGAGGAAGACGAGAATGCCGCCGGCGATCTGGAAGGCCCGGAGCGGGATGCCGATGGTGATCAGCAGGTACTCGCCAACGACGATGAAGAACAGCAGGACGGCAAAGGAATAGAGCACGCCAAGCAGGGCGATGCCCCGCCGCTGCGCCGGCTCGAGCTTCGGCGAGATCGCCAGAAAGATCACCAGCGTGCCGACCGGGTCGAGCACGACGAACAGCGTCACGAAATCGGAAACCAGCTTTTGCAGCATCTTCGCGCTCCCCTCGCGATCCTGCGCAATCGTAGATACTTCCGCCGGGTTGTCATGCCCGGGCGGCAGGAAGCCGGGGCAACAATGCTCCTGAGACAATCTGGCGCGACTCCCCCCTTGCCCTCCGGCGGCAATCCTTTACTAAGACCCCCCGTGACCGACACAACCGGCCTCCTCCCCGACAGCCAGCTCGCCGAAGCCCTGCTTCCGGCGGCGATCGCCGCTGGCGAAGCCATCCTCGACGTCCGCTCGCGGACCGTCCTGGTCGAGCAGAAGTCGGATTCCTCGCCGGTAACCGAGGCGGATCGCGCCGCGGAGGTAATCATCCTCGCCGCGCTGGCCGAGATCGCGCCCGGAATCCCCGTGGTCGCCGAGGAAGCGGTGGCGGCGGGCAACCTTCCGTCGGTCGGCAGCGCCTTCTTCCTGGTCGATCCGCTCGACGGCACCAAGGAATTCATCGGCGGCGGCAGCGATTTCACAGTCAATATCGCGCTCGTCCGCGACAATCTCCCGGTGATGGGCGTCGTCTACACGCCCGCGACCGGCGTCATCCATGTCGGTACCGCCAGTGACGGCGCCTGGATGGGCCGGGTCGTCGATGGCGCCGTGGTCGACCGCCGGCCGATCGGGGTGCGGACCTGCGGCGCGGATGCCAGGGTCGACGTCGTCGCCTCGAAGTCGCACCGGACGCCGGAAACCGACGACTACATCAACAAATATCCGGTCGGCGACCTCGTCTCGGCCGGTTCCTCGCTGAAATTCTGCCTGGTGGCGGAGGGCAAGGCCGACCTCTACCCGCGGATGGGCACGACCATGCAGTGGGATACGGCCGCCGGCGACGCCGTCCTCAGGGCGGCGGGCGGCAAGGTCGTCACGCTCGACGGCAGGCCCTTTCCCTATGGACCAACCGATGAGGCAGGCTCGGCCGCCTTCCGCAACCCGTGGTTCATCGCCGCCGGGGCCCTCGATCTGAAGACCTGAACCGCGGCCGGTCCCTATCCCTGCCGCAAACACGTTCCAACAATCGACAAGAACAAGCGAAACCGGCAAACCAGCCAAGCCGAAATTGGGGTGCTGCAGTGCTTGAGGTACGGCCCGGGTGTGAGTAGGGTCCGGCCGCTTGAAGGATAGCCGTCGATGAACAAGCCCTTATCCCATCTCCAGCGCCTCGAGGCCGAGGCGATCTTCATCATGCGCGAGGTCGTCGCCAATTTCGAACGACCGGTGATGCTCTATTCGATCGGCAAGGATTCGTCGGTCATGCTGCATCTGGCGCGCAAGGCCTTCTACCCGGCGCCGCCGCCCTTCCCCCTGCTCCATGTCGACACCACCTGGAAATTCAGGGACATGATCTCCTTCCGCGACGAGACGGCGCGGAAATACGATCTCAAGCTGATCGTCCATACCAACGAGGAAGGCCGCTCGCAGGGCATCAACCCCTTCGATCACGGCTCGTCCCACTATACCCAGGTGATGAAGACCCAGGCGCTGAAGCAGGCGCTCGACCTCGGCCGCTATGACGCCGCCTTCGGCGGGGCGCGGCGCGACGAGGAAAAGAGCCGCGCCAAGGAGCGGATCTTCTCCTTCCGCTCGGCAAGTCACAGCTGGGATCCGAAGAACCAGCGGCCGGAGCTCTGGTCGCTGTTCAACACCCGGGTGAAGCCCGGCGAGTCGATCCGGGTCTTCCCGCTGTCGAACT
>JAGRKY010000124.1 GCA_020442095.1 Bauldia sp. | reverse complement strand
TCGTGCTCGGCTGCGCCGGCATGGCCGATCTTGCCGGCGACCTGTCGCGGCGCTTCGGCCTGCCGGTGGTCGAAGGCGCCGGTGCTGCGGTCAAGCTGGTCGAGATGCTGGCGACGCTCGGGCTCAGGACATCGAAGATCGGCGGCTGGGCCTCGCCGCTGCCCAAGACCTGGGCCGGCCCCTATGCCGGTCTCGCCACGCCGCGCTGAATCGAGCCCGGTGCCGGCCTTTCGCGTCCGGAAGCTCCGGCTTTCAGGAAGGTTTGATGACAAACCGGATTCGTCTCGTGCGGCGAGGGGAGGGAAGGCGGAATTTGACCTTCGCCGACACCGCCCCACCTTGAACGGGCATGACGATTCAGCCAGCATGAGGTCATGGGGACCGCTCCGAAGAAGGCCAGTGTCAGGAACAAAGGGGGGGACGCGGCCGGGACCGTGAAGCGTCCGAGCCGGGCGCGTGCCAAGGCTCCTGCGATCGATCCGCTGCTCGCGGAGCTTGCCGCCAACCGCGTCGCCATCGAGGGCGTCTCGCCCGAGATCGATGCCGGCCGCTTCCCGGCCAAGGCGGTCGCCGGCGATTCCTTCATCGTCGAAGCCGACATCTTCTGCGATGGTCACGATTCGATCGATGCCGCCCTGCTTCTCCGCCGGGCCGACGCGAGCGACTGGCGCGAGGTGCCGATGAGCCCGCTCGGCAATGATCGCTGGCGCGGGGCCGCGGTAGTCGAGGAAAATGCCCGTTACGTCTACACGATCATCGCCTGGCGCGACCTCTTCGCGAGCTGGCGCGAGGAAGTCACCAAGAAGCACGCTGCCGGCGTCGATGTCGCGCTGGAGTTGACCGAGGCGCGTGAACTGCTGGTCCACACCTTCGAGTCAGGTGATCGCGCCAGTGCTGCCGACCGCAAGCAGCTGAAGGCGCTGATCGCTGATCTCGATGCGACCGACGGCAAGGCCGGGCGGCTCGATATCCTCATGTCGGCGCAGACCGCGGACCTGATGCGCCGCGCCGGCATCAGGACCAACCTTTCCCGATACGGCCGCGAGCTGCCGCTGACCGTCGACCGCAAGGCCGCCGCCTTCAGCGCCTGGTACGAGCTGTTTCCCCGCTCGATGTCCGACGATCCCGGCCGCCACGGCACCCTCGACGACGTCATCGCCAAGCTGCCCTACGTCCGCGACATGGGCTTCGACGTGCTCTACTTCCCGCCGGTCCACCCGATCGGAGAGGCGTTCCGCAAGGGCCGCAACAACACGTTGACGCCGGCGCCCGAGGATCCCGGCAGCCCCTATGCCATCGGCTCGGAGGCTGGCGGCCACGAGGCCCTGCATCCCGAGCTCGGCAGCTTCGCGGATTTCGCCCGCCTGATTGCCGCGGCCCGCGACCATGGCCTCGAGATCGCGCTCGACTTCGCCATCCAGTGCTCGCCCGACCATCCCTGGATCAGGGAGCACCGCGAGTGGTTCGACTGGCGGCCTGACGGCACGATCAAATATGCGGAGAACCCGCCGAAGAAGTATCAGGACATCGTCAACGTCCATTTCTACCGGGAGGCCTTCCCGACGGTCTGGTACGCGCTCCGCGACGTCGTCCTCTTCTGGGTCGGGCAGGGTGTCCGCATCTTCCGCGTCGACAACCCGCACACCAAGCCGTTTCCGTTCTGGGAGTGGATGATCGCCGACGTTCAGGACCAGCATCCCGACGTGATCTTTCTCGCCGAGGCCTTCACCCGGCCGAAGGTGATGAAGCGGCTCGCCAAGATCGGCTTCACCCAGTCCTATTCCTACTTCACCTGGCGCAATTCAAAGGCGGAGCTGACCGACTATCTGACGGAACTGACCCGGACCGAATGCCGTCACTACATGCGGCCGAATTTCTTCGTCAACACGCCGGACATCAACCCGACCTACCTCCAGACCAGCGGCCGGCCGGGCTTCCGCGTTCGCGCCATCCTCGCCGCCGCGCTCGGCGGCAATTACGGCGTCTACAGCGGCTTCGAGCTTTGCGAGGGGACGCCGATCCCCGGCAAGGAGGAATATCTCGATTCCGAGAAATACGAGATCAAGGCCTGGGACTGGGAGCGGCCCGGCAACATCCGCGCCGACATCGCTCTGATCAACCGGCTGCGCCGCGAGAGCCCGGCGATGCAGGATTTCACCAACCTCGCCTTCCTCAACGCCTGGAACGACAACATCCTCTATTTCGCGCGCTCGACGCCGGCGAAGGACGACTTCCTCCTCTTCGTCGTCAACCTCGATCCGCATAACGGCCAGGGCGGCGATTTCGAGATTCCGCTATGGGAGTTCGGGCTTCCCGACGAGGCGGCGATCGACGCCGAGAATCTCGTCACCGGCGAGCGCTTCGTGTGGCATGGAAAGACCCAGCAGATGTGGCTTGATCCGAACCAGTTCCCTTATCTGATCTGGCGACTGCTGCCTTTCGCGGGAGGACGGGGATGAGTGCCGATTCAGTCGCGAAGAAGAAGGCGAAGGCCGACAGGCGCAAGGATGGCCTGATCGATCGCACCCAGCACGACTGGTACAAGGATGCCATCATCTACCAGCTGCACATCAAGGCCTTCTTCGATTCGAACGGCGACGGGGTCGGCGACTTTGCCGGCCTGATGCAGAAGCTCGACTATGTCGAGAGTCTCGGGGTCAACGTCATCTGGGTCCTGCCGTTCTATCCGTCGCCGCTTCGCGATGATGGTTATGACATCGCCGACTACCGGTCGATCAACCCGACCTACGGGACGATGCGGGACTTCCGCCACTTCGTCGCGGAGGCCCATAGCCGCAACATCCGCGTCGTCACCGAGCTGGTCATCAACCACACCTCCGACCAGCATCCCTGGTTCCAGAAGGCGCGGCGCGCCAAGCCCGGTTCCGCCGCCCGCGATTTCTACGTGTGGAGCGACAGCCCCGACCGCTACTCGGGCACGCGCATCATCTTCCTCGATACCGAGACCTCGAACTGGACCTGGGACCCGGTGGCGCAGGCCTTCTTCTGGCACCGCTTCT
>JAGRKY010000009.1 GCA_020442095.1 Bauldia sp. | reverse complement strand
CTCCTCGAGGCCGGCGATCATCCTGAGGAGGGTCGACTTGCCGCAGCCCGAGGGTCCGACCAGAACGACGAACTCACCGTCGGCGATATCGACATTCACGCCGTGGATGACCTCGACCGTACCGTAGGACTTGAAGACGTCCCGGACCGCAACTTCTGCCATAACGCAGTAACTCCCTCTCCGGGCCGCGGGTGGCGGCCCCAATGCATCGACATGGCGTCAGTTTAGCCCGACGGGAGCCTCTTTCCAGAACTATTGTGGCACGGGGCCAGGAGAGTGCGGCGCCGGGCGCCCTTGCACCAATCCCGCGTGTGAGGCAACGATCGGCCCGGGATTCGGATTCCACGAGAGGGAGAAGGGTATGATTCGCGTGATGCTCGGGGCGGTGGCCCTGGCGGTCGGAATGGGATCGGCGCTGGCGCTGGAGCCCGACGAGCAACGGGGATTCACCTTCGTCAAGACGAATTGCGCGATGTGCCATGCCATCGGCAAATACGGGGACAGCCCGCTGTCGCTGGCGCCGCCATTCCGCACGCTGCATGAGTTCTATCCCATTGATTCCCTGCAGGAAGCGCTTGCCGAAGGCATCATCACCGGCCACCCCTCCATGCCGCAGTTCCAGCTCGAGCCGGACCAGATCGAGGACGTGATCGCCTACCTCAAGACCTTGGAATAGGCACTTACCTTCCGGCTGCGGGCGACCTATATACGATGCATGCAATCGGTTTGACCTGTGCAGCCAGCGATGAATCTCGATCTCGACAACCGGAAAGGATGGCCGGACGACCTCCGGATTCTCCTTGATGCCTATCCGCGCAATGTCTGGCCCGAGCATGCCAACCTCGGCGACATGGCGCGGTTCTGGCTGCATATCCACGATCAGTTCCGCAGCCTCGGCCGCGACTTGCGGGAGATGGGCGAGGCCTTCCGCGAGGGTCATATGGAGGCAACCGACTACCGTGCCTGGTATCCTCGCCGTCTCAGCCAGTTCCTTGGCGGACTCGAAGGCCACCATTCGATCGAGGACTACCAGTTCTTCCCGGTCTTCACCGCGGCGGAACCGCGGCTGGCAAAGGGTTTCGAGGTCCTTGAGCGCGACCACGAGACGATCCATGCGGCGATGGTCGCCGCCTATGATACCGGCAGCGCCCTGGTCGCGACCCTCGACAAAGACCGCGACGCGACGATGAAGGCTGCCGAGCAGCATGACGCCGCTGGCGAGCGCCTGCTCGGCTTGCTCACCCACCACCTCGACGACGAGGAAGACCTCATCATCCCGCTGATTCTCGACCGTGGCGAGGGTCCGCTCGGCCTCGCCTGAGCCTGACGGGCGCGGCCCCGCCAATTGCCGCCTTTCCGCCCGCATGTCATAGAAGTCACAGGACAAATCGGCGTGACCCTGCGCCGGTAAGGACTGTCGACATGGATGACGGCATTCCAGGGCTGAGAGAAGCGAGCTACCGCCTGCTCGGGCTTCAGGCGATGCGCCATGACGGCGGTGTCGTCATCCGGCGCGGCAAGACCCGTCTGGACGTGCCGGGCGAAAAGGCCGCGGAGCTGCTCGATCTTCTGGTTGCCCGCTCGGCCGAAGGCACGGGCATCGACCTCGAGGCGATCAGGGTCGCGGTCGATGAAGCCGATCGCGCGCTGCTCGACCACCTCGTCGACAGGTTGAGGACCGCCCGCCTGCTTGTCCGCGGCGGCGATATCGGCGGCGACCGGCGCGACGACATCTTCTACTGGAACCACGGCACGACCGCCGCCGCGACTGCCGCCAACATCACCAGCATCGATCTCGCGATCTTCGGCATCAACCACGTGTCGCTGCCGCTCCTCGGCAACCTGAGGAGTTGCGGTTTCCGCCGGCTGACGCTGGTCGACCATCCGGCGCTCCGCAACCTCGATTTCTTCGACGAGGACCAGAAGCTGCGCTCCGAGATCGCCGGCGCCATGTCGGTCCGGCCGCGGAGTTTCGAGGAATGGCAGGGCCGCGGGCGTCCATCCGATTGCCAGATCGCGTGCAGCGATTTCGGCGGCTTCGGGCTGATGCGCGACTGGAACCGGGCCTGCGTCGCCACGAACACGCCCTTCTATCCGATCGTGCTGGAGGATGAGGTCGCCCATCTCGGGCCGCTGGTCGTCCCCGGCGAGGGGCCCTGTTTCGAATGCCTCTGCCTGCGGCGGGAGGCCGCCGCCGTCGACCCGGATCGCGAGCGGGCGACCGCGGCGCATGCCTTCTTCGGGCGGGTTGAATCGGGCTATCTGCAGCCGATGGCCCGTGTCGCGGCCGACATCGCTGCCATCGAGCTCCTCAAATACTTCAGCCGGACGCTGCCCGGCGGCGTCGCGGGCCGGCTGATCGAGGCGGACCTGATGGTGCCGGCCCTGCGGACACGGACGGTGCTCAAGGTGCCGCGCTGCCCGGTCTGCGCGCTGGCGGCCTCGGCCGTCGGGCCCGACGGGGCGGAGACGGCGGAGGGGACACCGGAGGAATGACCGCGTCGGCCGCCCTGCCTCAGACCTTCCGGGCACTCTGCGAGCCGGATTTCGGCATCGTCGGCGCGCTCGACGAGGTCGCCGTCGCCCCGGATGCACCGCGCTACCGGCACTATCGGGCGCGGCTCTGCGACATGCCGACGATCGGCGGAGTCGCGACCGCGCGCCGGCTCGACGTCGCCGGCGTCGACGCCATGGGCGCCGTCTCGGCCGCGATCCGCCAGGCGGTGTCGCGCTATTGCGCGGCGATGTACGAGCGCCAGGGCATGCCGATCGCGACCGCGGCCGGGGCCGAATTCAGCTGCCTGATGCCGTCCGATTTCGCGCTTTTCGGCGAGGCCCAATATGCGCGGCCCGGCTATCCCTATGTGCCGTTTCTCGAGACGACGCCGGTCAAGTGGACCAGCGCCGTCGATCTCGCGACCGGCGAGACGATCCACGCGCCCGCCGCGATGGTGTGGTTCCCCTTCACCCATCGGCGAGGCGACGGCGATCTCCCGATCGTCTGTCCGGATCCCGGCGGGCTCGGTACCGGCGAAGGGGTGGCGGCGGCCGCCCTTGCCGGGCTCTGCGATGTCGTCGCCCGCGACGCGGCGGCGCTCTTCTGGCGCGCCAATATCCAGCCGCGCAAGCTGCGGCTCGCAAGCCTGCCGGCGCGGCTCCGCGACATGGTCCATCGCTTCCGTCCGTCGGGCGATCCGGTGACCATCCTCGACGTGACCATGGACAACCGTATCCCGGCCTTCGTCGCCGCGGTCACCTCCGATCGCCGGGACCGGCCGGCCCATGTCTTCGCCGTCGCGGCGGGGCTCGATCCCGAGGCCGCCTGCGCCGCGGCGCTGACGCGCCTTGCCGGGACCCGGCGCGACGCGGCGGACCTGATGAAGGAGCGGCCGGCGCCGAGCGAGACCGACGACTGGGAGGACGTCATCGACCCGGCGGACCATCTCCGTTTCGCCGCCGACCACGACAACCGGTCCCGTTTCGCCTTCGCTCTCGAATCGGATGAGATGACCGATTTCGCCGAGTATGAAAGCGCTGGCACGGGAACCGTCGACGGCGATCTCGAGACGATGATCGGCCGCATCATGGCGACCGGCTACCGGGTCTATGCCGCCAACCTGACCAGCGTCGATATTGGCGGCCTCGGGCTCAATGTCTGCCGGGCGATCGTCCCGGGCTACCAGTCGCTCTTCGCCGGCCACCACCTGCGGACGCTCGGCGGCCGCCGTCTCTACGACGCGCCGCAGCGGCTCGGCCACCGCGGCATCGCCGAAGGCTCGCGCGGCAACCCCGCGCCGCACCCCTTCGCCTGAGAGGATGGAGGAACCCCATGCCGACCTGGTCCGATACCGCGATCGACGTTGGCCTGGACAGCGCCTGGGAGACCTATCACGAAAACGCCAAGCGGAGCCGCCGCCTCGGCGCGCCGCGGCCGGGTCCGATCGCGCGGGCAGATGAGGCGGAACCGCTTCCACCCGACGCGCAGGTCTTCGCGCTCCAGGCGGGCGGGTCGCTCGTCACGCTGCCGGGCGAGGGCACCGTCGACCCGGCCTATGCCGGCGCGGGCGTCATGGCGCTCGCCTCCCTTGCCGCGCTCCTCGCCGCTGCCGGACGCCCGATCGATGAAGGCGATCCGGTCGGCATGATCGTCCATGCCAACGCCGTCGAGACCCTGCCGGCCGGCCTCTACCGCCACGACCACGCCGCCCGCGCCCTGGTGCTGCTGAGCCGCGAGGCGCTTGCCCGGCGCCTCGCCGCGGCGACCGACGAGCCCGAACTTGTCGTCCGGGCGCAGGCCGTGGTCTTCCTGGTCGGAGGGCTCGAAGACGCGGCCGAGGCGAAGGGCGAGCGCGGCTACCGCGATGCGCTGTTCCTTGCCGGGCGTCACGCCCAGGTCTTCGATCATCTCGCATCGGGCTCGGGCCTCTGGTGCCAGGAGATCGCCGGCTTCTACGACCGCGAGGTCGACAGGCTGCTCGGCCTCGACGGCCTGTCGCGAAGCGCGCTGGCGGTGATCGCCGTCGGGACGGCCGCGGATGGCTGACCGTCCGATGGGCGAGGGGAGCGACGTGCCGGACGAACCCCGCGGCGAAGAGGAAACCCGCGGCGAGGAGGAACCCGGCAAGGTCCGCACTATCGACCTCGTGCTCGGCGCGTGGCGGCCGCGCGAGGCGGCGACCCAGCTCGCCGCCGCCCTCGCGGTCAAGCTGCCCGAGGCCCGCCACCCCGCCTCGGAAGCCGAGGAGATTGACAGCGCCGCCATTGGCGATACTGGCATCCTCTATGCCCATGAGGCGGCAAGACGGATCGCCCGCGTCCTGCCGGCGCAGAACGGCGTCGTCGCGCTGCTGACCCCGCGTTTCGGCCTGCCGCTCCGCAGCGACAACGAATGGTTCTTCCACTTCCTCAAGCGCTTCGGCATCGCGATCGCCATCATCGGTCCTGATCCGCGGCTGACGTCGATAGCGCCGTCGATCTTCGAGCGCCGCGGCGGCATCCCCGAGCCCGGCCTCGGCGGCGGCGCGGGCTCGCTGCCCGAGGAGAAGCGCCGGCTCCTCCGTTTCTTTCCCGGCCTGCTGCCGCGTGTCCTTGCCGCCGAGCGGGACATCGCGATCGGCGCCGCCTTCCTGGTTCCGGTCGGAACCGAACACTTCCTCATCCCCCCCGCCTGGCGCGACACCGATCCCGCGGCCGCCTCGCTTGACCTCGATGCGATGGCGGAGCTCGGCGACGGGGACGACGGCATGGCCGCCTTCGCCGAGCGCCACTGCACGGCGCATTTCGCCGACAGCGCGAAGCTGCGTGCGTTGAGCCAGAGGTTCGAGCGGGCGGGCAGCATGGATATCGCGGTCGAGCTGGCCGAGCGGGCGCGCCATGTCGCGCGCGACCCCGAGGCGATGGCGCTCGCCGACATTCGCCGTCAGGAGCTGAACCGCCGGATGGGCCGGTTCGAGGCGATGGCCGACCAGCCGCCAGCGTCGCGACGGGCTTCGGAGGCGGCACGTTTCCGCCTCGACCGCCTGCGTGTCCGGGGCGCGATCGGCACCGGTGGTGCCGCCGGCCACGATGGCGGTCTAGCGCCGCTCGTCGCGCGGCTTCATTCGGCCGAAGCCCTCTCCGCCGAGGAGATCATCATCCTCGATGACCACGCGGCCGCGCGCACCGCGACCGAGCCGGACCTCGCGCTGGAGCGGGCGGAAGCGGTGCGCGACGCGCTCGCCGCCAGCCCGGAGGCCGACAGGCGGCTCGTCTTCCGCAATGCGATGACGCTCGCCCGCCTGCATGGCGCGCGCGGCGAGGCCGATGCCGCGCGTCGGGCGCTCGAACGCGCCTTCGCGACGTCCCGGGGCATCCGCAGCCTCGGCGAGGTCGTCGAGATGAACGTCCGCCTCGCTCTTGCCGGGAGCGAGGCGACGGCGCCGGCCGCACGGCTCGCCTGGTTGCGCGCGGCGCTTGCCTGGCTCGCCTTCGATCCGCCCGAGGCGGCGCCGGACGGGGTGGTCCGCGCCCTGCTCGGCGATCGCGACGATCACGTCCGCGCCCGCTTCGATATCGATATCTCGGATGCGATCGCCGACCGTCTGGAGGCGGCATGGCCCGACCTCAAGGCGGTGCCTGGCGGCGAGTATCCGGCGGTCAGGGCAATGGCTGCGGACGACCGGCCGCGACGCATGGTCGGCGGCCCGGGCGCGGTGATCGGCATGGCCGAGGCGTCGAGCGTCTCGCCGGTCTATGTCCGCGCCCGGGTCCGCCTGCTGCGCCTCGCCGAGGCGGCGCTTGCGACGCTCTGCCCGGCCTTTCCGAGGTCGGCCGGCGGCGTCTGGCTTGTCGACGCCAATCTCGGCCTCGACATTCCGGCGACCCGTGAGGAGGCGCTGTCGGCGGCCTTGCGGACGAGGACCGACGAGCTGGTCTTCGGCGAGGAGACAATCGCGCTCGATGCCGGCGCGCGGACCCGCCATATCGGCCGGCTGGTCGCCGGTCGGGCACCGGCGGTGATCTCCATCGCGGCAAGCGACGGAGGCGAGCTTTGCCGTTTCGGGCGGCACCGCCCGGACGTCGCGCTGACGGCCGAGCAGACGGAGACGCTTGCGCCCCTCCTCGACAACCCGCGCATGGCGCTCGGCCCGCTCGCGGTCATCCTTGGCAGGACCGCCTCGGACACCGAGCGCCGGTTGCGGGAGGTCGAGGCGCTTGGGCCGATCCGGCTCGACATCGAGGCCCGGCCCGATACGGTCACGGCGGCGCCCGAACAGGCCCCCGAACCATCACCTGAGCCGGTTCCTCCGGAAGCTTCGTCGCCCGGGACGCCCCCGCCCGAGATGCGCCCGTCAGAGACGCCGCCATCGGACCCGCCGCCGCCGGTCGACTGACGGGCGTCAGGCGCCGACGGTCTTGAGATAGAGCTTCACCAGCCCGTCGAAATCGACGTCATGGACGACCGTCACCGGCGGCGGCGGGTCGTCGATCGGGAAGCGGATATTCTCGTCGTCGACGATCCGCTCGCCCGGCTCGTAGGCGAGGCTCATCCCGTATTGCGGCCCGGGCAGCGTCACCACGTCGACGGCGAGTTCCCGGGTCCTGAACAGCTCCGGTTTCAGCGCATAGGCGATGACGCAGGAATCGTAGAGGCCGTAGGCGAGGTGGTTCTCGCGCACCAGCGACTCGAAGAGCGGCAGCGTCCAGGTCCTGAACAGTTCGGCGACGCCGGGCTTCGCCGTCGCGGAATGCGCGATCGTCTCGACGAACTGCTTCGGCAGGTGGGTCTTGCGGCAGACGTTGATCGGCACCAGCGCGGTCGGCAACCCCGAGCGCATCACGATCCGCGCCGCCTCGGGGTCGACCCAGAAGTTGAATTCCGACAGCGGCGTGCTGTTCCCCCAGCCGCCGGGGAAGAGGCCGATGCCGCCGCCCATGATCACCGCCTTGCGGATCTTGCCGACGATGTCGGGCGCCTTGCGGATCGCCACCGCGAGATTGGTCAGCGGCCCGACCGCGAGGATCGTCACCTCGCCGGGATTGGCGCGCACCGTCTCGATGATGAAATCCGAGGCGTGGCGCGGATCGGGCTGCAGGGTCGGCAGTCCGGCCGGCAGGTCGATCGTCTCCGGGAAGGTCGCCCATTCGCCCCACATCGCGTCGGCATAGCGGCTGCGCTCGTGCAGCAGTGGCCGGTCGAAGCCCGGGCAGACCGGAACCTCCGTCCGCCCCAGCACCTCGAGTAGGCGGAGCGCCGAGGCGACTTCGTGCGAGAGGTCGTAGTTGCCCATCACCGGCGTGATGCCGAGCACCTCCATCTCCTCCGCACAGAGCGCGAAGGTCGCGGCGATGCAGTCGTCGTTCATCCAGCCGATATCGGTGTCGTAGATGATCTTCATTGGAAATGCCCCGTCATGCCCGGCCGCCGTCACGCACGAACCGTGCCGGTCCGGTCATCGCCGGCCGCTGCCGCGGATTTCGGACATGGTGCGGGTCGGGGTGATCGCTTCCGGGTCGAACTTGAGGTCGATGATCGCCGGCTTGCCCGAATGGAGGGCATTGTTGAAGGCCTCGGCGAAATCCTCCGTCCGCGTCACCGTCTCGCCATGGCCACCATGGGCGCGGGCGAGCGCGGCGAAATCCGGGTCCACGAGATCGGTTGCGATGTGGCGGTCGGGATAGTCGCGCTCCTGGTGCATCCGGATGGTGCCATGGATGCCGTTGTTGACGACGATGACGACGATCGCCGCCTTTTCCTGCACGGCGGTGGCGAATTCCTGGCTGGTCATCTGGAAGCAGCCGTCGCCGGCGAAGGCGACGACGATGCGGTCCGGGTTGGCGAGCTTGGCGGCGATCGCCGCCGGCATGCCGTAGCCCATCGAGCCCGAGGTCGGGCCGAGCTGGGTGCCGAAGCGGCGATAGTGGAAGAAGCGGTGGATCCAGTTCGAATAGTTGCCGGCGCCGTTGGTGATGGTCGCGTCGTCGGGCAGTCTTTCGCGCAGCCATGCGACGATCTGGGAGAGCTGCACCGGCCCGGGATTGGTGATCGG
>JAGRKY010000123.1 GCA_020442095.1 Bauldia sp. | reverse complement strand
ATGCCGCCCTGGCCGCCGCCGATGATCACGCAATACGGCTGGCGGCTATGGCCGAGCTCAGCCTCGTCCCGCCGCTTCTCCTCCAGCCACGTCACCCGGCCCTTGCGCGCGCCATGGACGACGCCCTGGCTCCGCGTCGGGCCCTTGCTCTCCTCGAAGCCCTTGAGCTCGGTCATCGTGGTGAGCAGCGTCCGGCATTTGCCGCCGCGCAGCCTCAGGTGCCCGCGCCCGCGCGCGACCTTTGTTTCGAAGCTGAACCACGCCTCGACGGCACCGTCCTCAAGCGTCGCCTCGCCGTCCAGCGCAAAGCCGGACGGCTCCACGTCGCCAAGCACCGTCTCAAGCATCACGCCGATCGCGACGACGCCTTCCTGCGTCGCGATGTTCCAGGTGAAGCTGACGAGATCGCGCCAGCAGGCATCCGCCTCGAAAAGAGCAAGCGCCCCTCTGATATCACCGGCCTCGAGTGCCAGGCCGAAATCGGAAAGCCAGGCTGTCGCCGCCTGCGTCGGTGTTCTTTCCAGCATCACCCCATCCAGTCGTGGCGCTTGCCCGGCGCCGCCTTAAGTCTTCGCCCCGCTGCCGATGGCAACCGCGGGCTTCGTCGATCCGCCCGGAGGCGGTGTCGCCACGCCCTTCTTCTTCTTGTTTTTCTCGGCCTTCGGCTTGCGGGATTCCTTGCCCGGTCTGTCGCGTCCCTTTGACATCTTGGTTCCTCCAACGTCACGACACGCAAGTGACGAGCCAAGCTTACTGCCGGCCTTTTCGCTTGCAAACGCGGATTTCGCTACCGGCGCTGCGGCATTCTATTCCGCGACCCGGACCACCCAGCCGCCATCCCCGTCGCAGTCTGTCGTTTCGCGCCAGAAGATCAGCTTCGGATCGGGCCGCGCTCCTTCCAGCCGCCACTGCGCCTCGTGGCGGCACGGGCCGTCGGTCACTTCCGGATCGACCGCGACCTCACCGAGCACGCCGCCGTCGAGCCAGCGGATGTTCGACAGGGTGTCGTAGGGCACGTCGGGACTGGCCGGATCGGGGGTCGGAAAGACCAGCGCCCGCGCATTCGTCCCGCCTTCGTCATCGGCAACGACGACCGCCTCGATGAAGTTCGCGTTGTTGCCCGGACATTGCACCGCGAAGACGGTGAAGCCCGCGAAGGACCGCCGCGTCGCGAAGCCCGGCCCCTCCTCGGCGCACCACGTCGCCTCGCGGACCGGCGCCGGCAGTATGTCCAGCACCGTCGAGCCGTCCTGTGCGGCCGCTGCCGCCGCAGCGCCGCCGAGAATGCCGAGGGCGATGGCGGCGCGCCTCATCGGCTGACGCTGACGTAACCCCTGGTCAGGCCATTATTGTCGGCATCGACGGTGTTCATCGCCTCGAACAGCGCGCCCGCCTCGACCCACGCCGGCGGGTATTTGTAGCGGGAAACGTCGAGGATCAGGAAGCGGTCGGTGTCGGCGTCATAGGCCGCCAGCGGCGAGATATGCCCACCGGATTCCTGGCCGATCGTCTTGCGGAGATAGTTGACGAGGATGAAGTGGTCGTCGTCGGCGAGCTCGGCAACCGCCGTCTTGCGGAAGGTGTCGAGGTCGGAGTCCGCCGCGTGCACCACCGTCACCTTGAGATCGTGAGCCGCAAGCAGGCCCCCGAGATCGTCGAGGGTGATGCCGTAGGGCGGGCTGAGGATCGCCGCGGCCGGCTTCACCGCGTCGGTGGCCGGCGTGAAGATGTTTTCCTGATCGAAGAGGCCGAGACCCACCGTCATGTCGGAGGCGGGACGCGGCACGTCGAGCGCGTTGAGCACCATGGCGATCGTCGCCGGCCCGCAATAGGCGGGATTGACCTGCGTCGTGAAATACATGCTGAGCGGGAAATAGTCGTTGCGCGCCTCGGCGCCGAACAGCAGCGCCTCGCCTTCCGGCGTCGAGAGGCCGATCACGCCTTCCGGCAGGGGCAGCGTCTCCGCCCATGCCGCCGATACCGCTGCCGTCGACAACCCGGCCGCCATCGCGACCGCCGCCACTGACGCCGTCCACCGCATCGCACCGCTCCTCGATCGTGAAACCCGGCCGGCCGTGATGGCCAGGCCCGTGAGGTTAGCATGCCGGCAGTCAGCGTGCCTCGGCGAAATTCCGGCGCATCACCTTGGCAAGGTTCTCGCGCGAGCGCCCGAACTGCGCCCAGAAATCGGAATCGACGATCTGGTCGAGATCGCCCTGCCGCTTCTGCAGCACATGTCCGAGACGATCGTAGAGCTTCGGCGCGCCTTCCAGGATCGGCCGCAGCATGTCCCTGGTGATCTCCACCGCCTCGACCGGCTCGTTGGCCGTCACCGTCCCGAGGCGGGGCAACCCCGTCAGCAGGGAAATCTCGCCGAAGATCTGGCCCGGTCCGAGCGTTGCCACCTTGCGTTTTCCGGCGGTGTCTTCGACCGTCACCGACACCGAGCCCTTGACGATCGCGTACATTGTCGCGCCGGAATCGTTTTCCTGGATGATGCGTGTCCCGGTCTCGAACAGGACCACCCTGGCCCGAGAGGCCAGGGCATCGATCTGAGCGGGATCAAGCGACTGGCCGAACAGCGGGACGTCGGCCAGCATTGCGCGAATGTCCATAGGCGCCTCCCTTGGCACGAGAGTTTGCGGACAGACGGCCGGACGTCAAGGGGAGACGCTCGCCACCGTCAGGCGGCGAGCGCCGCCACCGAGTGGATGCTCGCCCCCTCGCGCATCGCCGGCGGGACGATCATCAACGCCGCCCGGTCGTCGGGCAGGTCGACGAACATCGTGCCGACAAAGGCCCCGCCCCGCGGGCGCCAGTCGGCATGGCTGGCGAAATGCGAACCGATCGCACGAACCGCATTCTGGATCCGCGACATGGCTTCGGTCCGCGGCAACGAGACTTCGATCAGGAACATGGTCATCGTTTGGGTCTCCTTCTTCCTTCAGAGTGTTGAGTAACCGGGTCTTCAGGCCCGGGCCGCCGCGGCGCGGCGTTCCCGGATTTCACGAACCAGCATGGCGATCGCGATGCTCGCCGAGACGATGCCGCCGATCAGCGCCGGCACCGATCCGATCACGATGTCGTAGCCCATGCCGAAAGGTGCCGCGGCCAGCATGAAGATGCGGACGCGCAAGGTGTCGCCCTGCATCCGGCCGGTCATGATCAGGGTCACGGCGATCAGAGCGAACAGCGAGGC
Organism: Bauldia sp.; assembly: GCA_020442095.1. Next base: position 5,494 of record JAGRKY010000123.1, on the reverse strand, counting down.
GATGCCGCACCAGGTCACCGCGCAGATCACGACGACGATCGGCAGGAAGACCAGGCCCATCCACCGCAGCCACGGCCGGTCGCCGGCGATGATGGTGACCGCTGTCTGGGTCGCGCCGATCGCAGCGACTCCGGCACCGCTCCAGGCGTCCATCAGGGCGTAATGCGCGCTGTAGTCGGCGCCGATGCCGAACTGGGCGGTCATGATGGCCCGGCGGGCCCGGAACAGCGGCCAGATCAGCTGGCAGAACAGGCCGAGGGCGCCGAAGGCGACCGCCAGGGGATTCTCTTCAACCAATGCGACGAAGGCGTCCATGACACGCTCCCTCCTTGACCAGGTCGTTCCTTACGACCAAACATACCGACTAGTTGGTCTGTTACATACCGACCAGTTGGTTTGCCGTCAAGCCGTTCGCTGTGAATTGCGTCACACTTCGAACAACAGGCTGAAAATACTGGAGGTTTTAGGAGGCTCTTGCGCCTGCTCTGTCACCGCTCTATATACAGACCGGTTGGTACGTAAGGAGAATCGACAATGGCCCGTCGCGGAGAAGACACCCGAAACCGAATCCTTGTGGCCGCGCGCTCTTTGGTGATGGATAACGGCTTCTCGGCAACGTCGATCGACGACATCCTCAAGGCGACAAACCTCACCAAGGGCGCCTTCTTCCACCACTTCAAGGGCAAGGCCGATCTCGCCCGCGAGCTTGTCGAGTGGCACGCGCGGCAGGATCTCGAGATGTTCGAGCGCTTCGCCCGCGACGCCGAGGCCGGGTCCGACGACCCGCTGGATCAGGCCTATGCCTTCCTCGAGGCGTTCGAGGATTATGTCAGCCGGGAGAGCGACGACCGGTCACCGGGATGCATGTACGCGGTCTATACCTACGAGAGCATGCAGTTCGACCCGTCGGTTCGCGACTTCGTCGCCGACATCCTCAGACAGTGGACGTCGATGTATGTCCGCCTCTTCCAGGACGTCATCGACCGCTATCCGCCGGCACTCCCCGTCACCGCCCGTCAGCTCGCCGAGACCATCGTCTCGATCATCGAAGGCGGCCTGGTGCTCCAGCGCGCCTATGGCGACGACCGCATGACCTCCCGCCAGTCCGAACAGTTCCGCAACTACCTGGCATTGCTCTTCGACCAGAGCCGGGCAAAGGCCGCCGAGCCGCGCCGCAAGACCGCCGCGCGCAAGGAGAAGGCCGCGGCCTGATTGTCCCGCCGAGGCCTTCCTCCATCGCCCGCCCGGTGATGGCGGCTTCCAGCCGCCGCCCTGCCCGCGCCTTTCCACATGTCCGGCAAACCGCTATGACGCTTGCGGAGCGGATCGAAACCGAAGCACCAGCCTGAACTGCCACGAGCACGGGGGGCCGGACATGCCGGACGAGGCGATCACCAGCCGCATGTGGTGGATCCTGGCGGCGATGGGCACCATCCTCGGCGTCATCCTCCTCGACGAGACGGTCGTCGGCGTCGCGCTGCCGACCATCCAGGTCGACCTCGCCATGTCGGATGTAGCCTCCCACTGGGTCGTCAACATCTACATGCTGGCGCTGGCCGCGCTCGCGGCGGCCGCAGGCAAGTTCGGCGACATAGTCGGCCATCGCGCGCTGATGATTGCCGGCCTCCTCGTCTTCGGCCTCGCCTCGCTCGCCTGCGGCTTCGCCGAAAGCGGCATTGGGCTCATCCTCGCCCGCGGCATCCAGGGCGTCGGTGCGGCGATCATCTTCCCCTCCTCGCTGGCGATGATCACCATCATCTTCCCCGAGAGCCGGCGTGGTCTCGCCCTCGGCGTCTATGGCGCGATCGGCACCACCTTTCTCGCGCTCGGCCCCTTTGTCGGCGGCTTGCTCACCGACCTCGCTTCATGGCGCTGGATCTTCTGGATCAACCCGCCGATCGTCGCGCTGGTCGCGATCGTTGTCGCGGTGAAATGGAACATCGACCACGCCGCGCCGGCCCGCCAGCACTTCGACAGGGCGGGCTTCCTCGCCCTCGTCCTCGGCCTTTCGGCGCTCGTCTTCGGCATCATGCAGGGGCCGGACTGGGGCTGGGCGAGCCCGGCGATCCTCGCCAGCCTCGTCGCCGGCATCCTGCTCCTCGCCGGCTTCGTGATGATCGAGCTCAGGCGCCACACCGCGCCGCTGATCGAGGTCGCCCTCTTCCGCAACCCGACCTTCTCCGCCTGCAACCTCGTCATCTTTCTCGCCCAGTACAGCAAGATGGCGGTCTTCGTCTTCGGCGCCCTCTATCTCCAGGACAACCTGAAGCTCTCCGCGCTCCAGGCCGGCATCGCGCTGCTGCCGACCGTCGCGCCGCAGATCGTCACCGCCCCGCTCGCCGGCCGGATCACCGACCGCAGCGGCGAGCGCTGGCCGTCGATCGCCGGCGTCGTCGCCATCCTCGCCGGGCTGGTGTGGATCGGCCTTGCGGTCTCGACCGACAATTACGCGATCCTGTTCCCGGGCCTGTTGCTCTGGGGCCTGTCGATGGCCTTCCTCTTCCTGCCGCCGCAGCGCGCGGTGATGAGTTCGGTGGCGCGCGACCGCCAGGGCCAGGCCGGCGGCATCGCCATGTCGGCGCAACTGCTCGGCGCCGCGATCGGCATGGCGATATCGAGCACCCTCTACAACACCACCGGCAGCTACGCCGTCGTGTTTCTCTCCAACGCGGCGCTTGCCGCGGTGGTCCTCGTCATCGCCCTCCTCGCCATCGAGCGCACCAGCCCGAAGCCGGCGACCGCGACGTCCGACTGACCGGTGGCGCCGGTCGCCCGCTGGACAGCCAATACATAACGCGTTATATAACACGTGAAGCAATTTCGGAATGGACCCCGCATCATGGTCGAAGACGTCGTCCGCACCTTTGGATTCCTGACGCTTGGCAGCCGCATGAAGCGCATCGGCGAGCGCCTCCAGGCGGACGCCCAGCGCATCATGGACGACATGGGCGTGCCGCTGCAGGTGAGCCAGTATCCGCTGCTCGCCGCGCTCGACCATAACGGGCCCCTGTCGATCGGCGACCTTGCCGACGCCGTCGGCATCACCCAGCCCGGCGCCACCCGCAGCGTCTCGCAGCTCGTCGGGCTCGGCATGGTTCGCGCCCGGCCGGTGCCCGGCGACCAGCGTCGCAAGGTCGTGGCGCTGACCCGCAAGGGACAGGAGCAGATCGACTTCGCAAAGGCTCTCGTCTGGCCCCGCGTCGAAGCGGCGGTGGCCGATCTCTGCGGCGGCCTGTCGGGACCGCTGCTCGACCAGCTCGGCGCGATCGAGGACGGACTCGCCGCTCTCCCCCTCGACCGCCGCCACGGCGAGACGCGACGGAGGGCATGATGGCGCACATCCTCGACCGCCCGGTCTGGAGCGCGCTGACCGGCCGCCACGCGGGCTTCGCCGAAGGCGGCGCGCTCGCCAGGCGCTACCAGCCCTCGGTCATCCCCTTTGCCGCCGCCCGCGACGCGAGCGACGAGAGCCTCCGGGCGCTTGCTGCCCTGCCGCGCCCCGGCGAGGAAATGATGATCGTCGAGGCCGACAGGATCGTCCTCCCCCGCGGCCTCAGCGTGCTGGTCGCGGCCCATGTTGCGCAGATAGTTCTCGTCACGCCCCCGGCGAAAGCGCCGGACCATTGCGTAGAGCGCCTCACCGAAGCCGACGCCCCGGAGATGCTGGCGCTGGCGCAATTGACCCACCCGGGACCGTTCACCCTCGGTGCCCAGGCGCTCGGCGCCTTCCATGGCATCCGCATCGACGGCCACATCGCCGCCATGGCCGGCGTCCGCATGCGCCAGGAGGGCCATGTCGAGATCAGCGGCGTCTGCACCCATCCCGACTTCCAGGGCCGCGGGCTTGCGCGCCGGCTCTCGGTCTTCATGACCCGCCGCGTCCTCGACGAAGGCGACACGCCCTACCTCCACACCTTCTCCACCAACGCCGCGGCGATCGGCCTCTACCGGTCGATCGGCTACGAGGTCCGCACCACCCTCAACGTCGTCATGGTCCGCGCCGAGGAGCACGCCGCGGCGGCGTGAGGCCGGAAAGCCAGGCTGCAACGCCGGAGCGCCGCGCGCGCATCTCGCGGCTTATCGTCCCGACAGCCTGCCAAAGCCGCATTTGTTTGGATCGGTCCGGCCAAGTCGGCTAACAGGGCTCGTCCGCATCGAGTCTCTCCCCGGCAATGGCCCCCAACGCCCGCATCGGCATCGCCTACGCTTTCGCCTGCCTCGCGCTCCTCGGCGTCATGCCGATCATCGCCGGCAGCCGACCGGCCGGCGTCGACGGGCTGACCTTCACCATCTGGCTGACCTTCTGGCAGCTCGTCTCGGCGATCCCCCTCACCGTCCACGAGGCCCGCCGCGGCAAGCTCGCCACCTTCCGCGCCATCGCCCCGGACCGGCGCCTGAGGGCCGCGCTCATCCTCCTCCTCACCGGCTCGATCTTCGCGGTCTCGACCTTGATGTACGTCGTCGCCGCCGACAAGGCCGGGCCGGTCAACCTCGCCATCGCCCTCCAGGCCTATCCGCTCTTCGCCATCCTTCTCGAGCGCGTCATGCTCGGCAAGCGCAAGACGCGGACCGAGCTCGCCTTCACCCTGCTGATCCTGGTGGCGCTGCTCTACCTCACCACCAACGGCACCTTCATGCCGCACGAGGTCTCCTGGTGGTCGGTCTTCACCCTCGGCATCCCGATCCTGTGGAGCGTCGCCCATATCGTGCTGCGCCAGGAGATGACGTCGACGCCGATCACGCCGAACCAGCTGACCACCACCCGGCTGGTCGTCTCCTTCGTCTTCCTGCTGGTGGTGAGTTTCGTCGTCGGCGAGCCGGGCAGCCTGCTCGCCGGCTTCGCCAGTTTCGACCTCCAGAAGACCGCCCTGCTGTTCGGCGCGCTCTACTATTGGGACCTGATCTTCTGGTTCAAGTCGATCCGCCACATCGACGTCTCGGTCGCGAGTTCGATCGGCGTGCCGACCCCGGCGGTGACGATGCTGGTCGCGGTCGTCTTCACCGGCGCGGAAATCGCGACCTACCAGATCGTCGCGCTGGTCGTCATCGCCGTCGGCCTCTACGGCCTCCTCTGGGCCGGCCGCCACGGCCGCAGGATCCCCGCTGTCCCTTAGGCGGCCCCCTCAGGCAGCCTTGCGCTGCGTCTTGTCCGCCCGCGTCGACCAGAACCCGGCGAGCGCGGCGCCCGAAATGTTCTGCCACACACTGGCAAGCGCGTTGGGCAGGGCGGCAAGCGCCGAGAAATACTGGACGGCGAGCGCGACGCCGAGGCCGGAATTCTGCATGCCGGTTTCGATCGCCAGCGTCCGGCAGGTAACGCGGTCGATGCCGAAGGCGCGGGGGATGAAGTAGCCGCAGGCAAGCCCGGTGGTGTTGTGCAGCAGCACCGCGACGAAGACCGCCGGGCCGGCGGTGGCGAGGCTGTCGCGGTTGAGCGCGACCACGATCGCGATCACGGCGAGGATGGCGGCCGCCGCGACCGCCGGCAGGATCA
>JAGRKY010000122.1 GCA_020442095.1 Bauldia sp. | reverse complement strand
TCGTGCTCGCCGATGTCGGCGGCGCGGGGCAGCAGGCGCTCAAGGCGGCGCGGGTGCTGGTCGTCGGCGCCGGCGGCCTCGGCGCGCCGCTCATCCAGTATCTCGCCGCGGCCGGGGTCGGGACGCTCGGGATCGTCGACGACGACGAGGTCGCCCTGTCCAACCTCCAGCGCCAGGTGATCCACGACACCGGCTCGGTCGGCGTCGCCAAGGTGACGAGCGCCGCCGACGCGGTGCGGCGGATCAATCCAAACGTCACGGTCGAGCCCCACAAGCTCCGGCTCGAACCCGGCAATGCCGCCGCGCTCATCGAGCGCTACGACATCGTCGCCGACGGCTCGGACAATATCGAGACGCGCTACGCCGTCTCCGACCAGTGCTTCTTCTCGCAGAAGCCGCTGGTCACCGCCGCGGTCGGCCAGTTCGACGGCTCGATCACGACGCTGAAGCCGTGGCTCATCGGCTCCGACGGCAGGCCCAATCCGACCTATCGCTGCCTGTTTCCCGAGGCGCCGCCGGCCGGCCTCCTGCCGACCTGCGCCCAGGCCGGCATCCTCGGCGCGCTGACCGGCGTCGTCGGCTCGCTGCAGGCGCTGGAGGTGCTGAAGGAGATCCTCGGCATCGGCGAGGGACTGGTCGGGCGCCTCCTCCTCTACGATGCCCGGGCGGCGCGCTTCGAGACGATCCGCTACGGCTGGAACCCGGCAAACCCGTTGAACGGCGCGACTCCGGCAACCCCCTAGGCCGGAACGGCAAACCGGTTCCGAATCACATCGCGTTGAGACCTCCTTAACCACGCCCGCCGCAATATCGGCCCCTGTTCTGTTGCGTAGCGTATGGGGTGAATTCGATGCGAGGAGCGTTCGCGAAACGGTCTTTCTTTGGCGCATTGTGGCGAAAGGCCATCGGGTTGGCGGGCATCGCCGGGCTGGTCCTGCTGCTGCATCCCGCCACGCCTCCGCAGGCCGCGCCGAAGGAGAAGGCCGAGCCCGGCACCCAGGTGGGCCCGAGCGGATTGCCGGTTCCCCGCTTCGTCAGCCTCAAGGCGGGCCGCGTCAACGTCCGGGTCGGACCGGGCGAGGACTACAAGATCGCCTGGGTCTTCGTGAAACCGGGCCTGCCGATCGAGGTCGTCCAGGAATATGACAACTGGCGCCGGGTGCGCGATGCCGACGGCACGACCGGCTGGATCTTCCAGAGCCTGCTTTCCGGCAAGCGCACCGCGGTGGTCGCGCCCTGGGCGGGCGGCGATCCGCGTCCAATCCACGCTTCGGCGACGCCGGGCTCGGCGATCACCGCCTATCTCGAACCCGGCGTGACGGGCGAGATCGACCATTGCTCGGCCGGCTTCTGCCGCATCTCGGGCAAGGGCTATTCGGGCTGGATCGACCGCGACCAGCTGTGGGGCGTCTATCCCGACGAGGATATCGACTAGGGCTCCCGGCCAGCGGCCGCGAACACCAAAAGCCGGGCTTCGACAAAGCCCGGCTTGCGCTTCCTTCGGGAAGGGGTCGGATCTAGCTGCGGATGCGCCGCAGCCTGACCACCACATCCACCCGGCTGATCTCATAGCCCTCGGGCGGCGTCGGGATGTCGTCGACGCCCATCTGGCCCGGCGGGATGTCGATCACCCGATTGTCGTCTTCGATGAAGAAATGGTGGTGGTTGTCGGTGTTGGTGTCGAAATAGGTCTTCGACCCGTCGACCGCGACCTCGCGCAGGAGACCGACATCGGTGAACTGGTGAAGCGTGTTGTAGACGGTCGCCAGCGAAACCGGGACCCTGTGGGTCATCGCTTCCTCATGAAGGCCCTCGGCCGAAATGTGCCGGTTGCCGTCCTTGAAAAGAAGCTGGGCGAGCGCCATGCGCTGCCGCGTCGGCCTCAGTCCTGCGCCCCTGAGCAGCGTCCGGATATGGGACCGGCCGGATTCGCCGCCGTGAATGCCTGCAATGTTTTCCATCGTTGTTTCCATCATCCTCGGCGGTTAAAGGCCGCCGGGTTTCGTTAGGCGGCCGACTATATGGAGGCGGCGCGCAAAAGGCAATGAACCCGCCGTTTCTGCCCGTTGTCGGCGGAAACGGCACTTGCCGGGACCCCAACGCGTCGACGGGTCCCGGCCGTCCGCGGCGGGGCCGGGAGTTGCGGATTGGGATCACTGCCCCGATATTGTGGCGGCGGTGGACTTTAGATGTTAGGAAGGCCGCACGAGACCGACCCGCGGCGGGGCCGGCGGTGGCCGGGGGCTTTCGGCCAATACCAATTTTCAGAGACAGAGTGGGACATGCTCGACAGGATGGACATACGCTCATCGAGCTTCGACTATGAGGACTTGCTCGCCTGCGCGCGCGGCGAGTTGTTTGGCGAGGGCAATGCACAGCTGCCGCTCCCGCCGATGCTGATGTTCGACAGGATCACCCATATTACCGAGACCGGCGGCGAGCATGGCAAGGGCGAGATTCGCGCCGAGCTCGACGTCAAGCCGGACCTCTGGTTCTTCCTTTGCCATTTCAAGGGCGACCCGGTGATGCCGGGCTGCCTCGGCCTCGATGCGCTGTGGCAGATGCTCGGTTTCTTCCTCGGCTGGCTGAACCTGCCCGGCAGGGGACGCGCGCTGTCGGTCGGCGAGGTGAAATTCTCCGGGATGGTCCTGCCGACCGCCAAGATCGTCCAGTACGGCATCGACCTGAAGCGGGTGCTGAAGTCGAAGCTGGTCCTCGGCATCGGCGACGGCTGGCTCAAGGTCGACGGCGAGACCATCTACCGGGCCACTGACCTCAAGGTCGGGCTGTTCAAGGGCGAGCAGCCGCAACCGGCGGCCAGCTGATATCGCCGGAGCAAGGCCGTCGCGGCGGCAACCAGACGGATAAAGGAATTGGATATGAAGCGGGTCGTCGTGACGGGCATGGGGATCGTGTCCTCGATCGGCAACAACACGCAGGAGGTGCTGGC
>JAGRKY010000121.1 GCA_020442095.1 Bauldia sp. | reverse complement strand
TCAGGCCCCGACAGCGAGACCTCGGCCTCGACCACCTCGATATCCCGGGTCGCTAGCGCCGTCTTGTTGTCGCCGTTCCAGTAGCGGAGCTGGTAGACGCCGGTTTCAGTCGGCATCACCACCTTCACCGTGCGGCCTTCGAAATCGCCGCTGGTGAGCCGCGACGCCCGCAGGACCTTGCCCTCGCCCTGGTTCGCCTGAGGATCGAAAAGCTCGATCGCATCGTAGCGGCCGCCGGGACCGACCCAGCCCACGGTGACGGTCGAGCCCATGTCCGCGGTCTCCGGCGCGTCGATGCTCACCTCGGCCTCGAGCACCTCGATCTGGCGGGTGGCGAGCACCGTCTTGTCCCGCCCGTTCCAGTAGCGGAGCGTGTAGAAGCCCGGCTCGACCGGCATGACCAGCTTGACGCTGCGGTTCTCGAAGTCGCCGCTGGTGAGACGGGCGGTTCGCAGGACCTTGCCCTCGCCCTGCCGGGCATCCGAATCGTAGACCTCGATGGCGTCATACTGGTCGCCCGGGCCGACCCATTCGACGGTGACGGTCGCGCCGATCGGGGCATCCGCCGGTGCCGACAGCGACACCGCTGCTTCGATCACCTCGATCGGCCGGGTGGCGATGACGGTGCCGTGGTCGTAGCGATACTGGAGCTCGTAGGTCCCGGGTTCGACCGGCGCGGTCATCCTGACCTGCTTGTTGTCGAAATCGGCATTGCGGAGGCGGACGCCACGGAGATCGCGGCCTTCGCCGTTGTTGCCGGCCGGATCGACCAGGGCGATATAGTCATACTGCTCGCCAGGCCCTTCCCAGGTGACCACCAGCGGCTTGCCGATCTCGATCGAATCGGGGGCGTCGAGGCTCGCTTCCGGCAGCTCGACGGTTTCCGCCGGCGGCTCCTCCGCAGGCGGCGGCGGCTCAACGACTTCGGCGACGGTCTCGCTCAGCGCCTCGCTCAGGGCATCCGCGTCGTCGGCCTGGAAATACTTGCCGCCGGTCTCCTCGGCGAGGCAGGCGACCTGCCGCCCTTCCTCCGCCGACAGGCCGAAGCCGACGACATGGGCGGTGAAATCGACCCCGTCCTTCTCCAGCTCGTTGCCGAGCGCGCAGGGGTCGGCATTGCAGGTCTCGAGGCCGTCGGTGATCAGGATCACCGTCGCCTTTGCCTCGGTGTATTTGAGGGTCTCGGCCGCCTGGCGCACCGCTTCGCTGAGCGGCGTCTTGCCCTTCGGGCTGATCTTCTCGGCGGTGCCGATGATCTTGGCGGCCGATCCCGGAGCCGGAGGAATGACCAGCTCGATATCCGAGCAGTTGCCCTTTTCGCGGTGGCCGTAGACCAGGAGGCCGAGCGAAAGATCCTCGGGGGTCGAGGCGAGGACCTCGCCGAGCACCTTTCGCGCGATGCTGATCTTCGGCGTGCCGTCGATCTGGCCCCACATCGACCCCGAGCCGTCGAGGACGATGATCGCGCGTTCCGCAGCAGAGGCAGTGGTGGCGCCCGCAATCAGGGCGAGGAAAATACACATACGTGAAACAAAGGACATCGGCAGGGACCTCCGGTTTTGCTGCCGGAAGGGTAACGGCCGATCGAACGAATGCAAGGAACCACGTCACAGCCCGGATGGGCTCGCGGTCAGACGCGGCTTTCCAGCCCCTTCGCCAGGGTCTCGAGCGCATCGGGAGCAACCCTGCCGATCACCATGTAGCCGACACCACCGGCATTCCAGAAGCCGACATTCCAGTCGCCCTGCTTCTCGAGCGTCAGCGGGATGTCGGGCTTGCCGTTGGCGATGATGCAGAAGGCGACCGGCCCGTCGGACGGCGAGAGATAGGCGATCTGGGCGAGCGGCATGCCGCGGAAATCGAGGAGCTCGGTCCGCTTCAGCGCCATGCCCGGCAGCGCGACGTTCTCCGGCGTGAGGGCGAGCGAGAGCTTGCGGTTGGCGGCGGCGAGTTCCGCGTCCCTCTGGGCGGGGTCGTCGGCGATGATCGACAGCGTTTCGTCGGTATAGAGATCCATGTAGTCGGCGACCGCCTCGCGCCAGTTCTCCCGCGGCGCCTGCACCACCTCGACGGCGGGTGGCAGGGCGAAGCGGGCGACGGCGAAGCCGGCAATCCCGCCGACGACGAGCATGATCGCCGCGGCGATGCCGAGGTGCCGGCCGGTGCGTGGCGACGCCGGTGGCACGGCGCTCGCCCCGGCGAGGATCGCGGCAAGCCGCGCCTCGGGCGCCTCGTCGAGAAGCCGGTCGAAGGCCCTGACATCCGGACGCCCGGCGGCAAGCCGGTCGCGGCGGGCGCGGAGCGCGGGCTCGGCCGCGAAGCGCTCCTCCAGCGCCTGGCGCGCAGCGGGCTCGAGCTCGCCGTCGAGATAGCCGGTAATCTCAATATCGATCGTGGACAGTGGTTCCTGCATGCTCATGACCCGACGCGCCTCGCCTGCGAGTCGCCTTCAGCCGATTCCGACAGTTTCGCCCGCGCCGCGGCAAGCCGGCTCATCACCGTGCCGATCGGCACGTCGAGCGCCTCGGCGGCCTCGCGATAGGTGAAACCTTCGACATAGACGAGATAGACGGTCTCGCGCTGCGCCTCCGGAAGGGCCTGTACCTTCCTCAACACCTGGGACGCGGAAATATTCGCCTCGATGACGCGGACGCCGTCGAAAACCAGCGCCGATTCGGCATCGACCAGCCCCTGGCCGCGACGATAGCGGGCGGCGCGCAGGTCGTTGAGCCAGATCCTGTGAAGGATGGTCATCAGCCAGCGGTCGAGCCGGGTGCCGGGCTCGAACTGGTGGGCGCGCTCCAGCGCCCTGAGGCAGGTCGCCTGGACCAGATCCTCGGCCGTGTCGCGACTGCCGGAAAGGATGACGCCATAGCGCCACAGCCGCGTCAGGTGAGACGCGAGACCAAGCTTCACGGCATCGTGACTGCGGTCGCCCATGGCAAAACGAATAGGATTGCATCCGTCAGTGTTTGTAGCCTGCAAGTGTAAACGACCAGCCCGATGCGGGCGCTACACATTTCCGGGAGATGACAGCCATGAACGGAAACAGCGTAAACGGCCGGACGACCCTGACCCTCGCCTCGCTCGGCGCGGCGATTGCCCTGACGGTGTTCTCTGCCCCGGCGCTTGCCGCCAGCAGCGGCGGCAGCGGCGGCGGCAGCAGCACACCCCAATGCAACAAGGGATGGGTCTACGACAAGCAGAAGCAGGTCTGCGTCCGCGAGGATGCCGCAACCGACAGCGACCTCTACGAACAGGGCCGCGCCCTCGCCGTTGCCGGCGAATATGAGGACGCGCTCCGCCTCCTGACCAGGGTGCGCGACCAGGACGACGCCATGGTGCTCACCATGATCGGCTATTCGAAGCGCAAGATGGGCGATGTCGACGAGGGCATCGCCTACTATCACAAGGCCCTCGCCATCGAGCCCGACAACGTGCTGACCCGGGAATATCTCGGCGAAGGCTACGTGATGATGGGGCGGATCGACCTCGCCCAGGCCGAGCTCGACCAGATCGGCGTGATCTGCGGCGTCGACTGCGAACAGTATCACGACCTCAAGGCCGCGATCGCCGGCGATCCCGACTGGTAGGCGGCACGGCCGTCCGGAAGGCTGGTTCGGGAAAGGGAAGACTGGACGGGGAAGGCAAAGCCGGGGGTCGACGGCTTACCTTCCCCGCCAGGTGTCGCTGACTACGCACAACCTGAAGGCCAGCGTAGTCGGGTAGTCGCAAACGGCTTGCCACAAGCTGGGCCCCAAGCACTGGTGGTAGGCCAGGCGAAGATCGCAATTTATTGAAAGAATTAAGGATTCAGTAACCGCCCGTGCAACGCAATCTGCAAAATTATTCGCAAATTGCAACGACTGGCATGGCGGCCGACTGACGGGATCAGCCCCGCGCCGGCCTCGGGTCGCTGGCCAGCCAGTGGTCGAGGAAATCCTCCAGGAAATTCTTCGTCTTCCAGTCGTGCAGCGCACGGCCGACGAAATGCTCCGCCGCGGTCTGGGCGCCGGGCTGCGGCGCTCGCTCGCTCGACCGCAGCGTCCAGCGGCCGACCATCGCGTTGGTCAGCTCGATATGGAACTGGATGCCGAAGGCCGCCGGGCCGTAGGAGAAGGCCTGGTTGTGGAACTTCTCGCCAATCGCCAGCAGGACCGCGTCGCCGGGAAGATCGAAGCCCTCGCGGTGGAAATGATGGACGCGATCGGGCCAGTCCATCAGCCGCAATCCGGCCTCGGTCGGCCAGATCGGATAATAGCCGACCTCGACGCTGCCGTCGGGATTGGCGGTCACCGCGGCGCCGAGATGGCGCGCCAGCAGCTGCGCCCCGAGGCACAGGCCGAGGAACGGCGCTTTTTCCTTCAGCGGCACCTCGATCCAGTCCGTCTCCTGCTTGATATAGTCGTCCGGATCGTTGGCGCTCATCGGCCCGCCGAAGATCACGGCGCCGGCGAAATCGGCAAGCGAATCGGGAAGCGGATCGCCGAAACGCGGGCGCCGGATGTCGAGCTGGTAGCCGCGCTCGATCAACCGCAAACCGACACGCCCCGGCGTAGAATGCTCCTGGTGGAGAACGATAAGAATCCGTGCGCGATCAGTCGGCGTCATCAGGGCGGAGGGACTGTTTCAACCTGATGCGCGCCTGCGAGGAAACCCCGAGCAGCTCGGCCGCCCGCCACACCAGATTGTCTTCGAATTCGTGGACATTACCATCGGCGAAAGCCAGTTCCCACATCATTCCGACGATCCGCTCGCGGTCCTGCTCGTCGAGTTGCTGCTTGAGCACGCTGGTGAAGCCATAAAGGTCCACCGCCGCCTTGTCGGCCTCCTCGGCCTCGGCCATCAGCTCGTCGACAGCCGCGTCGCCGAGTTCGAAGCGGCGCTTGAGGACGTCGTGGAGCTTCGCCTTCTCCTCGGCCGAGACCTCTCCATCGATCGCGATCACGTGGAAGAGCAGCGCCGCGGCCGCGAGGCGATAGCGATCCTCGCCGAGCGGTTCCGGCTGCTTGTCGCCGGTGAGGTCGGAAAGGAATTGCCTGAGCGCGGACAGCATGGGGGGTCTCCGTCAACGAATCCGATCGTAGCCCACCGAATGGCGGACAGGGAACAGCCGCCCAAAAACGAAACCGCCGGCCAGTGGCCGGCGGCGTCATCCAGATTCATTTCGAACCAAAACAAAGGCTTCGTAAAATCTTTCGCCCGATCATAAAAGTCGGACCGATAACTTCGATCTACACCAAGAAATAGAACTACCTACCCCAACCCCAAAATCAACACCCCAAATCAGGGGGTTCGGATGGCGCGTCGCCAAGTGGCTTCGAATCACCATCTATAGGTAAATTTATAAAACCGCCCCCGCTCCGACAAGCATAAAAAACGCAGTCGCGCTGCGTTTGGTAAATGCCTGTGAAAAACGCGGATTACAACCTCGCTCACATCCGCTCGGCAACGCAGAAGGGGCCACCCTGGTTGAGGTCGATCCGATCATCGCCGGAGGTGCCGCTGTCGGCCGCGAGAACCTCAGTCGCGTAGTCCTCCGAGCGATCCTGCGGCTTGTAGCCGAGGCGCGCCGCGTTGCTGTTGTCCCACCATGCCCGCGCGTTGTCCGACATGCCGTAGACGATCTCGTGACGGATGCCGGGATGCTCCAGCCCGATGCGGATGAGCTGGACGAGGTCCCGCGGGCTGATCCAGATCGCCAGCCGCCGCCGGTCGACCGGGCGCTCGCCGACATGGCCGATGCGGATGCTGAGGACCGCCGCTCCGTATTTGTGTCCGTAGAGGGCGCCGAGCGCCTCGCCGAAGGCCTTGCTGAGACCGTAGCGGCTGTCCGGCCGGACCGGCACATCGACGCCGATGGTCTCCGACCGCGGATAGAAGCCGATGGCGTGGTTGCTCGAAGCGAAGACGATCCGGCCGACCCCTTCGAGTCTGGCCGCCTCGAAGAGATTGTGGCAGCCGACGATATTGGCGGCGTGGATCGTCTCCCAATCCGCCTCGACCGAATAGCCGCCGAGATGGACGATGCCGTCGACCCCGGCGATCGCCCGCCGCAGGGCCGCGAGATCATCGAGGTCGGCGGTGACCACCTCCTCGCCGGCGGCCGGATCGGGGACCGGCCGCCGGTCCGACAGCCGGAGACGGTATTCGGACCGCAGCAACGGCCGGATCATGGCCGCGACCCCGCCGGCCGCCCCGGTGATGAGAATTCGTTTCATGCCGATTCACTCCCGATGAAATCGATTGCACCATCGATCCACTGCGCGTTTTTGTTGTCCCGGACAATGCCTGTGCTAACCTGCCCAAAGTTGTACGACAAATTTACAGGCCGGGAACAACACCTGCCAGAGTCGTATGGCTCACACAAAGGGAGGAAGGAAGCATGATCAGAAACAGCCTGAACCACGGCGGCTCCGCCGCCCGGCTGCTCGGCGGGATCGCGGGCGCCGCAATGCTCGCCGGCATGGCCGCCGCGCCTGCCTTCGGCCTCGAGATCAAGACCAGCGACGTACACGGCGAGGGTTACCCGACGACCGACGCGATCGCCTATATGGGCGACCTCCTGTCGAGCTGGACCGACGGTCGCATCACCGTCAATCTCTTCCCGAGCATGCAGCTCGGCGGCGAGAAGGAAGCACTGGAGCAGGTCCAGCTCGGCGCGCTGGAGATGACCCGCGTGTCGGTCGGCGTCGTCGGCCCGATCGTCGACGACTTCAACGTCTTCAACCTGCCCTATGTCTTCCGCAACCTCGACCAGCAGCATGCCGTGGTCGATGGCGAGATCGGGACCGCGCTTCTCGATATGCTGGCGCCCGCGGGCCTGATCGGCCTCGGCTACATGGA
>JAGRKY010000120.1 GCA_020442095.1 Bauldia sp. | reverse complement strand
ACGACGTGGTGATGCTCGATACCGCGGGCCGCACCCATATCGATGAATCGCTGATGGCCGAGATGGCCGAGATCCAGCGGACCACCAATCCGCACGAGATCCTGCTCGTCGCCGATTCCCTCACCGGCCAGGACGCGGTCAATGTCGCCAGGTCCTTCAACGACCGGATCGGCATCACCGGCATCGTGCTGACCCGTGTCGACGGCGACGGCCGTGGCGGCGCGGCGCTGTCGATGCGGGCGGTCACCGAGAAACCGATCAAGCTGATCGGTGTCGGCGAGCGCCTCGATGCGCTGGAGGAGTTCGATCCCAAGCGGATCGCCGGCCGTATCCTCGGCATGGGCGACGTCGTCGGCCTGGTCGAGAAGGCCGCGGCCAATTTCGACGCCGAGGAAGCCGCCAAGGCGGCCGAGCGGATGCGCAAGGGCGTCTTCGATCTCGACGACCTCGCCGCGCAGCTCGGCCAGATGGCGAAGATCGGCGGCATGTCCGGGGTGATGGGGATGCTGCCCGGCGTCGGCAAGATGAAGAAGCAGATCGATGCCATGGGCGTCGACGATTCCGTCTTCCGGCGCCAGACCGCGATCATCTCCTCGATGACCAAGCAGGAACGAAAGCGGCCGGAAATCCTCAAGGCGAGCCGCAAGCGCCGTATCGCCGCCGGTTCCGGAACCAAGGTCGAGGAAATCAACAAGCTTCTCAAGATGCATCGCCAGATGGCGGACATGATGAAGCAGATGGGCAAGGGCAAGGGCCTGTTCGGGCGGATGGCCGGCATGCCCGGCGGCGGCATGCCGCAGATTGACCCGGCGGCCCTCGAACAGCTGACCAAAGGCGGCGGATTGCCCGGCGGCCTGCCGGGCTCGCTGCCCGGCGGCATGCCCGGCCTGCCCGGCTTTGGCGGTCCCAAGCTTCCCGGCCTCGGCGGTGGTCTGCCGGGCCTTCCCGGAAAGAAGAAATGATCCGGCTTCGCGCGGCAAAGCGCGCTGGCCGGCCGATGAACGACACCAACAGGAGTGATTGAATGTCCCTGAAAATCCGTCTCGCCCGTGGCGGCGCCAAGAAGCGCCCCTTCTATCGCATCGTCATCGCGGATTCGCGCTCGCCGCGCGATGGCCGCTTCATCGAGATCGTCGGCACCTACAATCCGATGCTGCCGAAGACCGACGAGAACCGGGTGGTGATCAAGACCGAGCGGGTCGAGCATTGGCTCGGCGTCGGCGCCCTGCCGACCGACCGTGTCCTGCGCTTCCTCGATGCCGCCGGCCTCGCCAAGCGCGCGCCGCGCAACAACCCGCAGAAGGCCCAGCCCGGCGCCAAGGCGCAGGAGCGCGCGGCGGCGGCTGAAGAGGCGAAGGCCAAGGCCGCCGAGGCCGCGGCCGCTCCGGCCGAGCCGGCTGCCGAAGCTGCCGCTGAAGAGGCTCCGGCCGGCTAGTCATGACCGGGCCGGTGGCGGATCGGGTCCTCATTGCCCGGATCGGCGCCGCGCACGGCATCAGGGGCGAGGTGCGGGTCAAGGCGTTCACCGCGACGCCTTCCGACATCGCCGCCTATGGCGCGCTCGAAGCGCCGGACGGACGCCGGTTCGAGGTCGAGAGGCAGCGGCCGGCGGCCGGAAAGTCGCCGGAGATGCTCGTCGTTCGCTTCGCCGGCGTCACCGACCGGAACCAGGCCGAGGCGCTGAACGGGATCGAACTCAGCATTCCGCGCGAGCGCCTGCCCGCCGCCGAGGAGGACGAGTTCTATTATGCCGACCTGATCGGCCTCTCGGCCGTGACGGTCGACGGCCGGTCGCTCGGCACGGTGGTTGGCGTGCAGAATTACGGCGCGGGCGACCTGCTCGAAGTCGCGCCGTCGCGTGGCGACACGATCCTCGTGCCCTTCACCCGGGCTGTGGTGCCGACGGTCGATATCACCGGGGGGCTGGTGACCGTCGACCCGCCGGAGGGCCTCCTGGAAGAAGAGCCGGACGACGAGCAGGACGGGGAGCGATGACCTTCGCGGCGACCGTCCTCACGATCTTTCCCGAGATGTTTCCCGGACCGCTCGGGCGCAGCCTCGCCGGGCGGGCGCTCGAGGATGGCCTGTGGTCGCTGGAGGTCCGCGATATCCGCGATTCCGCTACCGACCGTCACCGCTCCGTCGATGATTCGCCGGCCGGCGGTGGGCCGGGCATGGTGATGCGCGCCGATGTACTGGCGGCCGCGATCGACGCGGCAAGCCCCGAAGGCGATTCCCGTCCGCGGCTGCTGATGAGCCCGCGCGGCCGGCCCCTCGACCAGGCGCGGGTTCGCGCCCTTGCCGCCGGGAGCGGCGTGACGATCGTCGCTGGCCGGTTCGAAGGGGTCGACGAACGGGTGATTGCCGCGCGCGAGCTCGAGGAGGTCTCGCTCGGCGATTTCATCCTGTCCGGCGGCGAAATCGCGGCGATGGCGTTGCTGGACGCGACCGTCCGCCTGCTTCCAGGGGTCATGGGCAATGCCGCTTCGGCCGAGAGCGAGAGCTTCGCTGACCACCTGCTCGAATATCCGCAATATACGCGCCCGGCGGTTTTCGAAGGCCGCGCGATTCCCGACGTCCTGACCTCGGGCAACCATGGCGCCATCGCCAGATGGCGGCGCGAGGAGGCGATGCGGCTGACGGCCGAACGCCGTCCGGATCTTCTCGCACGACGGGAATCGACAAAGCCCGCCGATTAGCGTATGGAACCGCCGGCTTTCATATATTGACCGCGGGGTAACGGCCGGACCGCACTCTCAAGTGCGCCGCCGCCTGTCGTGAGAAGAGGTTCCGACCATGAACATCATTCAGCAGCTCGAGAAAGAGCAGGCCGAGACGATCGCAGCCACGCGCGCTGTGCCCGAATTCGGGCCGGGCGATACCGTCCGTGTCAACGTCAAGGTGACTGAGGGCACCCGGAGCCGCATCCAGGCCTACGAAGGCGTGTGCATCGCGCGGGCCGGTGGCGGCCTCAACGAGAATTTCACCGTCCGCAAGATCTCCTATGGCGAAGGCGTCGAGCGTGTCTTCCCGATCTATTCGCCGGTGATCGATTCGATCGAGGTGGTGCGGCGGGGCAAGGTGCGGCGCGCCAAGCTCTATTACCTGCGCGGTCGTCGCGGCAAGTCGGCGCGCATCGCCGAGAAGCAGGATCGCCGGCCGCCGCGCGCTGCCGCCGCCGAATAGCGAATATCAACAGTTCCGATCAGGAAGACCCGGCGTCCGGATGATCCGGACGCCGGGTTTTTCTCGTTGCCTCCGGCTTGCTCCGCACCGGTTAACCATTGCTGCGGAGAGTCCCGGTCTTCCAAACTTTGAGCAAAATTCGCCGCATATGATCCGGCGACATGATCTCGCGACGCAACTTCCTCAAACTCACCGGCCTGACAGCCCTCGCGGGACTCGGGCTCGGCTCCTATGCCTTCGCGATCGAGCCGCGCTTCCGGCTTGAAGTGACGCACTACCGGCTGACGCCGCCCGGCTGGCCGGTCGACCGTCGTCCGGTGCGGATCGCGGCGATCGCCGACGTCCATGCCTGCGATCCCTGGATGCCGCTTTCGCGGATCGAGGAGATCGTCGACACCACCAATGCGCTCGAGCCCGATCTCATCGTCCTGCTTGGCGACTATATCGCCGGCCTTCGCCAGTTCCAGACGGCTGTCGTCCCGATCGACGACTGGGCGCGGGCGCTGGGTCGGCTGCAGGCGCCGCTCGGCGTGCGTGCCATCCTTGGCAATCACGACTGGTGGACGGATCCCGAGCGCATCCGGGCGGCTTTCGCCGCGAACCGGATCGCGGTCATGGAAAACGACGTAGAACCGATCGCCGCGCCGGACGGATCGGATTTCTGGCTGGCCGGACTCGGCGATCAGCTTGCCCATCCGCTCGGCGGCGGCCGTTACGCCGGTGTCGACGATCTTCCGGGCACGCTGTCAAAGGTCGCCGACGACAGGCCCGTCGTCCTGCTCGCCCATGAGCCGGACATTTTCCCCAGGGTTCCCGGCAAGGTGAGCCTCACCTTGAGCGGCCACACCCATGGCGGCCAGGTCAACCTGCCGCTGCTTGGCCGCCTGGTGGTGCCGTCGCGCTATGGCGACCGCTACGCCTACGGGCATATCGTCGAGGACAACCGTCACATCATTGTTTCCGGCGGCCTCGGTTGCTCCACTCTTCCGGTGCGCTTCGGCGTGCCGCCCGAAATCCTGCTCATCGAGCTTGGCGGGGGCGCGCCGGTCGCCTAAGAGATCGTCATGGCCGGCCATGTCGATGCCAATCGCGCCAACTGGGACGAACGCGCCGACATCCATATCCAGGATGCGACGGGATTCTATGGCGTGGAGCGCTTCCTCGCCGGGGAAGACGCCCTGACGCCGATCGACGCCGCCAATATCGGTGACGTGACAGGACTGAAGGTCCTGCACCTGCAATGCCATATCGGTCTCGACACGCTGTGCCTCGCCCGGCGTGGCGCTCTGGTCACCGGTCTCGATTTCTCGTCGGTCGCGCTGGGCCACGCCCGCGACCTTGCCGCCCGCGGCGGGCTCGAGGCGCGCTTCGTGCAGGGCGACGTCTACGACGCGCCGAAGCTGGTCGGGAGCGGGTTCGATCTCGTCTACACGACGTGGGGGACGATCACCTGGCTTCCGGATGTCTTCCGTTGGGGCGCGGTCGTCGCGGAGGTGCTGGGCCCCGGGGGGCGACTCTATTTCGCCGACTGCCATCCGGGCTTCGCCGTGCTGGAGGAGGTCGCCGGGCGTCTCGAACCGACCTTCGGCTTCCGGACCCATTCGTCGCTGCCGCTCGAATTCAGCCAGACGCAGACCTATACCGGCGATCCCCGGCCGCTCGCCAATCCCCTGAGTTTCGAATGGATCCATCCGATCAGCGATATCCTCATGGCGCTGATCGACCAGGGGATGTCGATCACCCGGATCGCCGAGCACGAGTCGCTGCCTTGGCGGATGGTGCCGATGATGGTGCAGGGCGAGGACCGCATGTGGCGCCTGCCGCCCGGCATGCCGGCGCTGCCGCTGAGCCTTTCGCTCGGGGCGGTCAGGTCGCGCTGACGACGGACCTATTCGATCACCGCGATGATCGGGCCGTAGCCGCCGTGACCGGGCGGGTCGTCGCGGCCAAGCTCGGTCGAATAGATTCCGGAAGCCGAGCCGCCGTCGAGGAAGAGAGCATTGTCGCAGCCGAGCCGGTCGCGGAAGAAGCGGCCGAAATCGTGGAAATTGACGCTGCCTTCGGTGATCGCCATGGTAACCGTGGTCGGCGTCGGCGCGCAGATGCCGTTCCGCTCCTTGAGCGAGTCCGATCCCGGGATGAAGGCCGGGTGGAGGGTGCCGTCGATCACCAGCATCGGACCCGACTGGGTGGCGAAGTCTGCCGCCGGCTTCGCCTTCAGGAAATCTTCCGTGGTCATTACGCCCGCCTTGCCGTCACCGACGAAGAAGACGCCATTCGGCTTCTTGTAGAAGTTCGGGGCCGGCCGCTCCGTCGAGCTCGCCGTGTTGACCGGGCGGAGCTCCTTGCTGCCCTCGACATAGAGGCCGATCGGGCTGAGGTCGTCGCCATACATGCCGCCATTCATGCCGAAGAGCAGCGTCTTGCCCTTCGCGGCGAGGTCGTCCGCAAGCGCATCGAACGTCGCGTAGGGGCGCTCGTCCGGTCCCTGCCAGAACATCCGGAGGTCGTCGGTGGCGAGGTCGAAGTCGCAGACGACATAGCGCGCATCTTCAAAGGTCCGGGTCCCGCAGGCGGCTTCCGCCGATGCGGGTGTCGCCGCGAACAGCAGGGCTTGCGCGAAGAGGAGGCCCAACAGCGTCCGGTCAGTCTTCATAGGCGGCATTTCTCCGGCGAATCGTCTGCGAGGGGACCATATGAGGCAGGGTATTTCAAAGTGCTGACGCCATGCCGTATATAGTCCGCATGGAACCGATCCAAAGTGCGAAGGACATGGGCTGGAAGCAGGTATCGGCGGGCGCGGGAGCGATCGCGGATCACTTCCGCCTGCCGTGGCGCTTCCATGCCCGGATCGTTGCCGCAAGGGGAGCCGACGGAGCCCTATAGCCACGGGTATCCGCGACATTTCCATTCATCGGCGATCCCCTCGGTTCGCCCAGTTCTGCAAGGCAAATCTCCATGAAGCCGAAGACTCTCTACGACAAAATCTGGGACGAGCATGTCGTCCATCAGGACGAAGACGGCACCTGTCTGCTCTATATCGACCGCCACCTTGTGCATGAGGTGACCAGCCCGCAGGCCT
>JAGRKY010000119.1 GCA_020442095.1 Bauldia sp. | reverse complement strand
ACCATGAAGAAGATCATGATCAGGCCATGGGCCGTCGTGAAGACGTTGAAGAGCTCGGGATCGCCGAAGATCTGCATGCCCGGCTGCATCAGTTCGAGCCGGATACCGATCGACAGCGCGCCGCCGATGATACCGCTGATGATCGCGAAGATCAGGTACAGCGTGCCGATATCCTTGTGGTTCGTCGAGTAGAGCCAGCGCCGCCACCCCGTCGGGTGGTGGTGTTCATGGGCTGCTTCTGCCGCGCTCTTAGCCATCAGTCGTCTCCTTCGAATTCCAGTGGCGAGCTGTGCAAGGCACGCTCAGCCAAAATTGCACCCCGGTCCTAGACGTCCCCTGCCTCGGCATCCTGGGCCGCCGGCGGCGGAAGCAGCTTGTAGGCCGCGTCGAGATCGGTCTCGGCCGCCTTCGCCCATTCCGCATATTTCTCCGGCGACACCGCCTGGATGGCGATCGGCATGAAGGCGTGGTTGCGGCCGCAGAGTTCCGAGCACTGGCCGTAATACATGCCCTCGCGCTCGACCAGGAACCAGGTCTCGTTCAACCGGCCCGGGATCGCGTCGATCTTGAAACCGAGCGACGGCACCGCGAAGGAATGGATCACCCCGAGCGGCTCCGCCGTCACCAGCATGCGGATCACGGTGCCGGTCGGCACGACGAGATTGTTGTCCACCGCCAGCAGCCGGGGCTGGGTCTTCGGGTCGGTGATCTGGTCGTCGGTCAGCATGAACGACGAGAACGAGATGTCTCCGTTGTCCGGATAGTCGTAGGTCCAGTACCAGGCGGCCATGCCGGTCGCCTTGATGGTCAGCGTCTTTTCCGGATCGTAGTTCTGGACCGCCCGGGCCGGATCATGCTCGGCGATCAGCAGCGAGAAGGACGGCACCGCGACACCGACGAGGATCAGGATCGGCAATACGGTCCAGACCACCTCGATCAGCGTGTTGTGGCTGGTCTTGGAGGGCTCCGGGTTGGCGCGCTCGTTGAAGCGCAGCATCACCACGACCAGAAGCGCCAGGACGAGCAGCACGATCAACGTGACCACGATCAGGAGGCCGTTATTGAAGCTGTGGATCATCTGCATGATCGGCGATCCGGCCGGCTGGAGATTGATCTCCCAGGGCTTCGGCTGGGTCGCCAGAGCCGGACCTGCGGTCCCGGTCATGAGCAACACGGCGAGCAGCATGCTGCCCCATAGCCAAGAAAATGCCTGCTTCACGCTTCTCTCCTTTGCCCACCGGCCCGCCCCATCCGACACGCGGGCATCACAGCGAACCCCTCGTCGTCTTCTCGCAATCCGGGTTTCGCGCGAGTCGTACCAGACAGAAACCATATGCCGATTTTCGCCGCAACGGGACGGGCCCGAACGACGATGCGGCAAATCGCGCCCGTCTTGGCCATTTTTCTGGCGCAAAACCGTGGATTTTCAACGCAGGTTAGTTTGGTGCAGGATGCGCAGCAAGCGATTCGGCATCTGGTTGCGTCCGGGTGAGCGGAAAACAGGCGCCCGGCGCCAAAGAGAAATAGCGCTATGCACAACGACGTGGACGATCGGCGGGGCCGGCAACTCAGGGCTTACGACCGCAATGCCCACTATGAGGAACTCGACGACCAGGGCTACGAATACGAGGATGACGGCCTCTACGACGATGACGGCCGCTCCCCGCACGACCCGGTCTATGACGACTTCGACGACGGCGCGGAAGGCTATGATGAGCCGCCGCCGCGGCGGAGCCGGCTGGTTCCGATCCTGGCGATCGTCGCCGGGCTTCTTGCCGTCGCGATCGCCGTCGTCGTCGTGCTTTATGCGCTTGGCATGTTCGACAGCGGCCCCGGCTCGACCGTGACGAGCGACCAGAGGACGCCGGTCGACCTCGCGCCGGGCGACGCACCGCCGCCGCCGGATGTCAGGGAAGTCACCGTCAACCAGGTGCCGGCCGATCCGACCACTGACGCGCCGGCGCCGGATGTCCGCGACGCGGCGGTGTCGATCGCGCCGCCGACCGAGAACGAGCCGCCGGTCCGTTCGACCCATGGCGACTGGCAGGTCCGTTGCGACACGCCGGCCGGGGCGCAGAGCGAGCAATGCGTGCTCATGCAGTTCGTCACGGCGGAAGACCGTGACAATGTCGGTCTCACCGTCATCGTCCTGAAGACGGCCGACGGCCAGGCCAAGATCATGCGCATCCTCGCGCCGCTCGGGGTCCTGCTGCCGTCCGGCCTCGGTCTCAAGATTGACGACACCGACATCGGCCGGGCCGGCTTCGTCCGCTGCCTGCCCAATGGCTGCGTCGCCGAGGTCATCCTCGAGCAAGACCTGCTCAGCCAGCTCAACAAGGGCAAGACGGCGACCTTCATCATCTTCCAGACGCCGGAAGAAGGCATCGGCATCCCGATCTCGCTGGCCGGCTTCGGAGAGGGCTTCCAGTCCCTTCCCTAGGCGGATCGGCCTCGCCGACCGGAGGGGCCGCCGTCGATTCGGAGCGTCCGCGGCGCCGCCGACGCGCGCGCCCTGCCGGCACCGCGAAACGTGTCCGCACGGCCGGGGGGTTGGAACCGCCGGCCAAATGGCACACATATCGGGCTGACCCCATCGCCGCTGGAACCCCGCAATGACCGACAAGACCCACTCGCTCCTCGACCGTGCCGGACTGGACAAGACGCGCGCGACCTCGCTCGTCGCCGATGCGCTGCAGGGCGCCGACGATGGTGAGCTCTATGTCGAATTCGCCCAGTCGGAGGGGCTGGTCTTCGATAACGGGCGGCTGAAGTCGGCGAGCTTCGACACCAACCAGGGCTTCGGCCTCCGGGCGGTTTCCGGCGAAGCGGCCGGCTATGCCCATTCCGGCGAGATTTCCGAGGAGGCCATCAAGCGGGCGGCCGACGCCGTCCAGGCGGTCAAGGCCGGGCATACCGGCACCTATGCCGAGGGCCCGCAGGGCACCAATCGCTCGCTCTATGGCGACGAGAGCCCGCTCGGCGCGCCGAGCTTCGCCGAGAAGGTCAAGCTGCTCGAGAAGATCGACGCCTATGCGCGCCAGGCCAACGACAAGGTCCGCCAGGTCACCGCCTCCCTCGCCGGCTCCTACAAGGTCGTCGAGATCCTGCGCGCCGACGGGCGGCTGGTGCGCGACGTGCGCCCGCTCGTCCGGGTCGGGGTGAATGTCGTGGTCGGCGACGGCGACCGGCAGGAATCCGGGTCTCACGGCATGGGCGGACGCGAGGGCTTCGCGCGTTTCGTCACCGAGGAATCCTGGCAGTCGGCCGTCGACGAGGCGCTGCGCCAGGCCCTGGTCAATCTCGACGCGGTTCCAGCCCCGGCCGGAACCTTCGACATCGTGCTCGGCCCCGGCTGGCCGGGCATTCTCCTCCACGAGGCCGTCGGCCACGGCCTCGAAGGCGATTTCAACCGCAAGAAGGAAAGCGCCTTCGCCGGGCTGATGGGCGAGCGCGTCGCCTCGCCGGGTGTCACCGTCATCGACGACGGCACGATTCCCGGCCGCCGCGGGTCGCTGACCGTCGACGACGAAGGGACACCGACCTCCTCGACCACGCTGATCGAGGACGGCATCCTCGTCGGCTATATGCAGGACCGCCAGAATGCCCGGCTGATGGGCATGGCCCCGACCGGCAACGGCCGCCGCGAATCCTACGCCCATATCCCGATGCCGCGGATGACCAACACGATCATGCTCGGCGGCGAGGCCGATCCGGCGGAAGTCCTCGCCTCGGTCAAGGACGGCATCTATGCCGTTTCCTTCGGCGGCGGCCAGGTCGACATCACCAGCGGCAAGTTCGTCTTCTCCTGCACCGAGGCCTACCGGATCGAGGGCGGCAAGGTCGGCCCTGCGATCAAGGGCGCGATGCTGATCGGCAACGGCCCGGATGCCCTCACCCGGGTCAAGATGATCGGCAACGACATGCAGCTCGATCCCGGCATCGGCACCTGCGGCAAGCAGGGCCAGGGCGTGCCGGTCGGCGTCGGCCAGCCGACGCTCCGGATCGACAGGATCACGGTCGGCGGAACCGCCTGATCCGGCTTCCGCTCAACTATGCCGCGTTTGCATACAATCTCCCCTCGACAGTAGTCGCCGCCCCCCCTATCTGTTGCGCTGCAAAAGGGGGCGCCGGGACATGGCTGTCGAGACGCACGGGTTCGATCTTCTGCCGGCTGTCGCCCTGCTTGGCGCCGGCGTCGTCGCCGTGCCGATCTTCAAGCGAATCGGCCTCGGCTCGGTCATTGGCTATCTCGTCGCCGGTGTCGCCATCGGCCCGTTCGGGCTGCGCGTCTTCAACGACCCGGAAGCGATCCTCAGCGTCGCCGAGCTCGGCGTCGTCATGCTGCTGTTCATCATCGGGCTCGAGCTGAAGCCGTCGCGGCTGTGGTCGCTGAAGCAGGACATCTTCGGACTGGGCCTCGCCCAGGTGCTGGTCTGCACGGCGTTGCTTGCCGGCGCCGCGATGATGGCGGGCCTGTCGCTGCCGGTCGCGGTGGTCGCCGCCATGGGCCTCGCCCTCTCCTCGACGGCGATCGTCATGCAGATCCTCGAGGAGAACGGCCAGACCACCGAGCCCCACGGCCAGAAGATCTTCTCGATCCTGCTCCTCCAGGACCTCGCCATCGTCCCGGCGCTGGCGGTGGTCGCCTTCCTCGCGCCCTCGGTCAACGAGGGCCATGGCGGCCCGTCGGGATGGGTCGAGGCGGGCATCGCCATCGGATCGGTGGTCGCCGTCATCATCGCCGGCCGCTACCTGCTCAACCCGATCTTCCGCTTTCTCGCCGATACGCGCGCCCGCGAGGTGATGACGGCGGCGGCGCTGCTGGTGGTGCTCGGCTCGGCCTTCGTCATGCAGCTCAGCGGGCTGTCGATGGCGATGGGCGCTTTCATCGCCGGCGTGCTGCTTTCCGAATCGAGCTTCCGCCACGAGCTCGAGGCGGATATCGAGCCGTTCCGCGGGCTGCTGCTCGGGCTCTTCTTCCTCGGCGTCGGCATGTCGCTGGACCTTGCCTATATCGGCCAGGCCTGGCTGGTGATCATCGCCGCGGTCGTCGCCTTCATGGTGCTCAAGACAGCCGGCATCTACGGCGTCGCCCGGGCTTTCGGCAGCGGCCATCCCGACGCGACGCGGATCGCGCTGATGCTGGCGCAGGGCGGTGAATTCGGCTTCGTCCTCTATGCGACAGCGGCCGGCGCCGGCCTCTTCACCCCGGACATCACCGCCCTCCTCAACGCTGCGGTCATCGTCTCGATGGCGCTGACGCCCCTCGCGCCCTTCATCCTCAGCCGGCTGCTTCCCGTGCGCGAATCCTTCGAAGGCGTCGAGGCCGCCGACGGGCTGGAGGGCACGGCGCTGATCATCGGCTTCGGCCGCTTCGGCCAGGTCGCCAGCCAGGCGCTCCTCGCAAAGGGCATCGACGTCTCGATCATCGATTCGGACACCGACATGATCCGCAGCGCCGCGCGCTTCGGCTTCAAGATCTACTACGGCGACGGCTCGCGGCTCGACGTGCTGCGCGTCGCCGGAGCGGGACGCGCGAAGATCATCGCGATCTGCATCGACGACCGGCGCGCCGCCGACAAGGCGGTGGAGATCATCAAGTCGGAATTCCCCTTCGCCAGGCTCCTCGTCCGCTCCTACGACCGCGGCCATTCGCTCAGCCTGATCGCCGCCGGCGTCGACTATGAGATCCGCGAGACGCTCCAGTCGGCCCTGCGCTTCGGCGAAGCCGCGTTGATCGCCCTCGGCATCCCCGAGGACGAAGCGGCCGAGATCGCCGCCGAGGTCGAAAGGCGCGACGACGAACGCTTCAAGATCCAGATGGCGGAGGGTATCTACGGCGGTCGCGAGATGCTGAAGACCCGGCCGACGCCAACCCCGCTCTCCGAGCCGAAGCGCCCCGCCAAGCCGCTCACCCCCGAAACGGCGGTGGTCGCGGAGGATCCGCAGCCCGACGAAATCAAGCCAGACGCCGAAACCGGCGCCGGGACGGAGGCGGATGCCGGGGCCGGGCGCTGACGCCCCTCGGCGGGTTACGGATAGAGCCGCGACTTCTCCCAGCCGTCAGCGGTCCTGACGAACTTGATCCGGTCGTGGAGCCGGAACGGCCGGTCGGCCCAGAATTCGATCTGCACGGGCGCGATGCGGAAGCCCGACCAGTAGTCCGGGCGGGGAATCTCGCCGACCCCGAAACGGGCGGTATAGGTCGCGACGGCCTTCTCCAGCGCGAAGCGCGACTCCAGCGGCCGCGACTGCTTGCTCGCCCAGGCGCCGATCCGGCTGCCGCGCGCCCGCGAGGCGAAATAGGCGTCGGCTTCCTCCTTCGAGACCTGGCTCACCGGGCCACGCACCCGCACCGAACGGCGCAGGCTCTTCCAGTGGAAGCAGATCGCCGCCTTCGGGGTGGCGAGCAGCTCCCTGCCCTTGGCGCTTTCGTAGTTGGTGTAGAAGACGAAGCCCTCGGCATCGTAGCCCTTGAGCAGGACCATGCGGACATCAGGCAGGCCGTCCTCGTCGACGGTCGCCAGCGCCATGGCATTCGGGTCGTTGGGCTCGGACGCCTCGGCATCCGCAAACCATTCGGAAAACAGCGAAAACGGGTCCGCCGACTGTTCGAAGTCACGAGTCATTAAGGATTTATCACGATCTTGACGGGCATTGCGTCAGGAGCCCCGGGCCTTGAAGAGGTCACGCCCCCCATATAGCCGCCGCGACACCCGCCGCCAATCTCCGATCGGCGGCGAGAGCGGTCGTCAGGCCCCGCCCTTCTTCCGGGCGGCGCTGCTTGGCGCCATCGCGCTCTCGGCCGCAGGCTGCTCGCAGGTCGGCTCGATCCAGGGAACCGATTCGCTCTATACCGGCTCGATCCAGACCTCGGTCACCGACGGCGTCGCTCCCTCCGACTGGGAAACCATGCGTCGGGCGGTCGCCGGCATCGCTCCGGGCGATACCGATCTGACGCGGCCGTGGAGCAACCCGGAGACCGGCTCCTATGGCTCGGTCACGGTTGCGACGAGCGAGCAGCGGGCGGGCGGCATCTGCCGGCCCTTCTCGACCACGGTCAGCGATCTCCGGGGGGTGCGGCGCTATCGCGGCGAAGCCTGCCAGCCGGTCGGCGGCGCCTGGCAGTTGAGCGACATACGCGCCGACGACAGCAAGCTTCTCTAGCGCCGGTTTTCAGTTCCGGGCGATGATCTCGCGGCCGGTCAGCACCTCGGTCGGGCTGCTGGAGCCGACCTTGCGGCGGCGGATATTCCGCGACCGCCGGCCCCGGAACAGGCTGCGATTGCGGCGCGTCAGCGGCCTTGCGACCGAGACCGAGCCCATCTGCCGGACCGGCGAGCGCACGGTGCCGTCGCTCTCGATGACCAGCAGCGGCAGGTTGAGGGTGCGGCCCCATGCGATCCAGTCGGCCGCCGCGTCCTCGGGGGAATCGGCGACGACGAGCGGCAGGGTCAGGGCCGGATCGCCATGCATCAGCTCGACCACCACCGTGATCTCGCCTTCGCTGCCCACCGGCTCGATACGGACCGACACGCCCTCGTAGTCGGCGACCGGCACGGTGATCGTCGCCAGGGTTCCGGCCAGCGGCACCCGCACGACCGCGCGCTGGCGATCGAGCGTGAATGCCGGCCGGCCCGGCGAGGAAGGATGACGGACGGGCAAGGCGAACGGGTCGAGCCGGAAATCCCGGCTCGAACCCGCCGCGGCCTCGCTGGCCACAGCTGTCTGACGCACCAATAACGCTCCCCGGGTCCGTTTGTTGTGGACCTCGTTCGATAGCGTGAGGATGCCAGAGAGGGATCAGTATCCGCTTAAGGGGTTCGGTTAAATTTTACTGACTGGCCAGAGGGTTAGCAGGCAGTAACCGGACAGGGTTCACAAGACCTTGCCGGGATTGAGGATGCCGTTCGGATCGAAGGCGGCCTTCACCCGCCGCATCAGGTCGATCTCGAGCGGGCTCTTCACCGTCTTGAGAAGATCGCGCTTCAGCTGGCCGATGCCGTGCTCGGCCGAGATGGTGCCGCCGAGGTCGTGCACGATGGCATGGACGACCGCGTTGACGTCGTCCCAGCGGGCGAGGAAGGCAGCCTTGTCCATGCCCACGGGCTGGGTGACGTTGTAGTGGATGTTGCCGTCGCCGATATGGCCGAACGGGAAGGGGCGGCAGCCGGGAACGACCTTCTCGACCGCCTCCCCTGCCCGCGCGATCAGTTCCGGCACGGCCGCCTGCGGTACCCCGACGTCATGCTTGATCGAGCCGCCCTCGTGCTTCTGCACCTCGGACAGCGCGTCGCGGAGGAGCCAGAAGGCGTTCGCCTGTTCGAGCGACTGCGCCTCGACGCCGTCGTCGACCAGCCCTTGCGCGAAGCCGTCGGCGAAGATCGTCTCCACCGTCGCCCGGGCGTCCTCCTCGGAGCGGAGCGAGGAAATCTCGAAGAGGATGTACCAGGGATGCGCGCCGGCGATCGGGTCGCGGGCGCCGGGAATGTAGCGCACCACAGTCTCGATCGCGATCCGTGGCATGATCTCGAAAGCCGTCAGGTTCCGCCCGGCATAGCCGCGGGCGATCTGGAACAGGCCGAGCGCTTCCGCCGGGCTCTTGAGACCGACAATCGCGACGCTCTTGCCGCGCGGCTTCGGGAAGAGCCGCAGCACCGCCGCCGTGATCACCCCGAGCGTCCCCTCGGCGCCGACGAACAGGTCGCGAAGGTCGTAGCCGGTATTGTCCTTGCGCAGCTTCCTCAGGCCGTCCCAGACCTCGCCGGAGGCGAGCACCACCTCGACGCCGAGGACCAGCTCGCGGGCATTGCCATAGGCGAGGACCGCGGTCCCGCCGGCATTGGTCGAGAGGTTGCCGCCGATCCGGCACGACCCTTCCGAGGCGAGCGACAGGGGGAACAGCCGGTCGGCCGAATCGGCCGCGGCATGGGCGTCGGCGAGGATGACGCCGGCCTCCGCCGTCATCGTGTCGCCCGCCGCGTTGACCTCGCGGATCCGGTTGAGCCGCGCCAGCGACAGCACCACCTGGCTGCCGCTCGCGTCGGGCACCTGGCCGCCGACGACGCCGGTGCCGCCGCTTTGCGGCACGATCGCCGTCCCGGTCTCGTTGGCGAGACGCAGGATGGCGGAGACATCCTCGACCGTCCCGGGCCTGAGGACGAGCGGCGTCGTGCCATGGAACTTGTTGCGCGGCTCGCTGAGGAAAGGTGCGATCCCGGCCGGATCGCGAAGCGCATATTCCGGCCCGACGATCGCGGCGAAGCGATCGATGAGGGCCGGCCCGGGGGAAGGATTCTTGGCGTCCATCGCCGCCATACTAGGCGGCGCGGTCGGGCACGTCGAGGCGACGTGCCGCGGGTCCGCGGCACGCCGCATTATCGACTACATCGCGTCGGGCTTGGCCGCGTGCCAGACACTGTTGACGCCGTCGCCGGTGACGTCGCCGGGCTTGGTGTCCTTCACCCAGGTATAGAGCGGCTTGCCGTCATAGGCCCACATCATGCCGCCGTCCTTGCGCTCGACCAGGGTCCATTCGCCCTCGGCCATCGCGCCATCCGCGGCCATCAGTGGCGGCCAGTTGGCGGCGCACTGGTCATAGCAGTTGGATACGCCGTCGGTGTCCTTGTCGAAGGTGTAGAGCGTCATGCC
>JAGRKY010000118.1 GCA_020442095.1 Bauldia sp. | reverse complement strand
GGCGTGGTGCGGGTCAGCGTCTCGGCGAAGGCGAAGAGCGAGCCGAAGGCGCCGTCGAACATCAGGCCATAGGCGGTTCCGAGCGGCGCGCCGGCGAAGGCCAACGGGATGGCGGCCAGCGCCAGCGCTGCGATGCCGGCGGCGATCGGGGCCGCGATCCTGAGGGCGGGCGAGACATTCTGGCGGGGCTCGAAGCGGATCATGCGGCCTTCCTGTAGTCTGTCACGCCGCAACGCTGCTGCAGGAGGATCAGGAGGTGCGCGCAAGAGGACCGAGCGTCAGCGTCGGCATCGACCCCGGACCCCGACGCCATTGGGGAACGGCGTTGCTTGCCAACGGACATGTCGGGCTCGCTGGGCTGACCGAGAACACGCCCGTCGCCATCGCCGGGCTTGTCGCGGAGATCGGCTTTCTTGGCGAGGATGCCGCCGTCGGATTCGCTGAGGTCGGCGGCCGGGTGGCGCTCATGCAGGCGATGATCGCCGAGGCCGGGCTGCCGATCCTGCTGGTTACGGGCGTCGCCTCGCGGGGGAGTGAGGGAGGGGCCGCCCCCGCCGTCGCAGAAGCGATTGCCGAACGGGTCCGTCGCGGCCGGGGCGTCCGCGTCATCGACCCGGCGACGGAGCTGGACCCGGAACTCATGCGCCTCGCCGCTCAGCGGCGCACTGCCGCGACCGCCCTCGCGGCGAGCCTTGGAGCGCTGCGCGAGACGGTGGCGGAGGCGTGTCCGGGGCTTGAGCGAATCCTCGACCTCGACCCGCCCGGCCCGCTCGTGCTTCTCCACCGCTTCTCCGGGGCCAACGCATTGAGAATGGCCGGCTGGGACGGCGCCCTCGCCTATCTGCGCGACATTTGCGACGCACCCAATGCCGAAGCGGTCGTCGACCGCGCCTTCACCGCGATACGATCCTGCACAGGCCCGGACGGCGGCACCGAGCGGCGCACGACCGACCTGGCGGGCGATACCCTCCGCGCCTATGGTGAACGCGTCGCGCTCGATCATGCGCTGCTCCACCGTAGCGGGTTGGGGTAACGCGCGGGCCGTCATGCCGCCTCCCCCCCGGCATGGCCGGCCATCATCAGGCCGAGGGTGCCGCGATCGAGGGAGTCGGCCGGCATGGCGTCGCTCAGCCTGCCGCCGGTGATCACCGCAATTCGGTCGGAGAGCGCCATCAGCTCGTCGAGGTCTTCCGAGATGAGGATGACGCCGACGCCCGCCTCGCGGGCGGCGAGGAGGCGGCGATGGACCTCGGTCTGGGCGCCGATATCGAGGCCGCGGGTCGGCTGGTTGGCGAGCACCAGGCGGGGATCGCGATCGAGCACCCGGGCGAGGATCAGTTTCTGGATATTGCCGCCGGAAAGGAGCCGCGCGGCGGTGTCGGGACCCGGGCAGCGGACGTCATAGTCGCGGATCGCCTTCTCGGCGCGCTCGCGGATCGCGGCGAAGCGGAGGAAGCCGCCGCGCTGGAAGCCGGGCTCGCGGAGTTCCTCCAGGGCGACATTCTCGGCGACGGTCATCGCGCCGACGACGCCGTCATGGTGGCGATCCTCGGGGATGCGGGCAATGCCGGAACGGGCGAAATGGCGGGGATCGTGGCGGGGAACCGCCTCGCCGAAGAGGCGCATGCTGCCGGAAGTCGGCCTTTCGAGGCCGGCGATCAGCGCCGCGAGCGCCGCCTGGCCGTTGCCGGAGACGCCGGCAATGCCGACGATTTCGCCTTCACGGACGGCGAGGCTGGCATCGACAAGGCTGCGGCGATGGGCGCCCGCCAAGCTGACGCCGGAGAGTTCGAGGAGCACGGCGCCCGGCTCGCGGGCGACGCGCTTGCTGGCCGGCACGTCGCGGCCGACCATCATCTCGGCGATCGACCGGCGGTCGGCATCGGCGGTCGCCATTTCGCCGACCTTGGCGCCGGTGCGCAGCACCGCGATGCGGTCGGAGACGGCGAGCACCTCGCCGAGCTTGTGGGAGATGAAGATGACGGCGAGGCCGCCGGCGGCGAGCGCCCGCATGGTGACGAAGAGGCTGTCGGCTTCCTGCGGGGTAAGCACCGCGGTCGGCTCGTCCATGACGAGGATACGGGCGTCGCGATAGAGCGCCTTGAGGATCTCGACGCGCTGGCGCTCGCCGACGGTGAGGCGGGAGACCGGAATGTCGAGGTCGACGGTGAGGCCGGACTCCGCCATCACCGTCTCGATCTTGCGGCGGGCCGGGCCGGTGCGGCGGATCAGGCGGAAGACCGGCTCGGTGCCGAGCATGATGTTCTCGAGGCCGGTCAGGTTCTCGGCGAGGGTGAAATGCTGGTGGACCATGCCGATGCCGGCCTCG
>JAGRKY010000865.1 GCA_020442095.1 Bauldia sp. | reverse complement strand
CGGCCCCGATGCAGCCGATCCTGAAATCGCGGCTGCGGATCGGAGGATCGGGGGTGAAGCCCTTCGAATCCGCCATTCGTCGTTCCTCCCTCTGGTTTCGGCCCACCGAACCCCGGCGTTTCGCATCGAAAGCACCGGTGCCGATGGCTGGTCTTGGCTAGTCTTCGGGAAGGGCGCGTCACCGGTCAGGACCGGGATGGTCCGGCGACAAAACCTCAGATCGCGGCGCGGCGCAGGGCGCGGCGCGTGGGTCTTTCAGTGTCCTCCCCCGAGGTTCCGGAACCTCTCCGATTTTCTCCGAGCTTGATCAAATATCCTTCATTCTGTCAACGCGACCGCTGTCTCCCGGTGATCCGTCGCGCTCCATCCGCGAATGAGAGATTTCTGAATCCTTCTTGTTTTCAGCTGGATACGAGTGCCCGTCGATGGGCGATAACGCCTGTGACCACAGACTAGCGATGCCGTGGATCGACTGCCAAGCAACAAAATGATTGAAACTGATGTATTCTTGATCAGATAGTCGACCGCCTCCATTGGAAGGGGTCCGAAAGGGAGAGATGCGTTTGGACAGGCAAGGTCATCGATGAGCGAAATGGATGAGCGCACGATTCCGACGCGTGCGACGATCACGGAGGTCGCCCGCGCGGCGGGGGTCAGCACGGCGACGGTCGACCGGACGCTGAACAACCGCGCCGGTGTCAGGGCACGGACGCGGGAGCGGGTTCTCGACGCCGCGGAGCGCCTCGGCTACCTGCCCGAAAGGCGGGCCGTCGCACCGGACGAGGCGGCCGTGGTCGATATAGACTTCCTGCTGCCCGGCGGCACCAATACCTTCCTCAAGATCCTGTCGCATCAATGCATGGCGCTGGCCGAGAAGCGCCGGGACGAGGCCCGCATCCGCGTCCATCACATCGAGGGCTTCGATCCCGATGCCCTCGCCGCGGGGCTCGCCGCGCTGAAGGAGACGTCCCGGGCCATCGGGGTCATACCGCTCGATCACCCGACGGTGCGCGAGGCCATCCGTGACGTTGCGGCGGATGGCGTCCCCGTCCTCGCGATGGTCTCGGACATCTCGAATGTCGCGCGGATCGGCTATGTCGGGATCGACAACCGGGCCGCCGGACGGCTGGCCGGTCACCTGCTCGGACGGTTCATCCCGCCGGGCGGCCGCGAGGTGGCGCTCTTTGCCGGCAGCCTCAGCTATCGCGGCCATGAGGAGCGCGAGATGGGCTTCCGCCACATGCTGGCGGAGGAATATCCGCATCTCAAGGTGGTCGAGCTTCGCGAGATGCGTGACGACAGCGAGCGCGCCTACGCGGAAGCGAAGACGCTTCTGTCCGCCTATGGCGGCCTCGCCGGCATCTACAACATAGGCGGCGGCAACCGCGGCATCGCCCGAGCCCTCGAAGAGGCGGGCCGCGCCCGCGACGTGGCCTTCGTCTGCCACGAGCTCACCGAATTCACCCGCAGGCTGCTGATCGCCGGCGTCGCCGACGCCGTCATCGACCAGAATCCGCGGGTCGAGGCGCGCGACGCCGTCGACTGGCTGATCCATGCCGCGCGGGGCCGGCCGGTGCCGACATACGCGCCGATCCGCATCCAGGCGATCTTCAAGGAGAACATCCCGCAGGTGTGATCGGCAGTGTCGTCGGGAACCGTTCATCCAGAACGGCTGGATGACCTGCGACGCTATTGGCCCGGGTGGATCATTTGCAGTTTAGACCGGCCGCGGCCCGCGCGTCGTCCGAGGGACGACACGGTCACGCCAGCGGCCGCGCGAATTGCGCGAAGGCCTCTTCCGTCGGCGTCGAGCTTGCGCCCGGCATCTGCGGCAGGGCGTAGGTCCCGCCCTCCACCACGATCGGCTCGACGAAGCAGTCCATGATCCAGGGGATGAATTCGAGCATCGTCGTCGCCGG
>JAGRKY010000117.1:5558-6140 GCA_020442095.1 Bauldia sp. | reverse complement strand
GCGGTCGCCGCGTCCTCCATCAGGTTGTAGAGCGGCACCGCGCCACGGCCCCTCAGCCACGCCTCGATATACTGGACGCCGACCCGGATGTTGTCGCGGAGGCCCTGGACGGTGCGGGTTCCTTCATGGACCCTCAGCATGTCCTGCTGGCTGACCTCGACCTCCTCGCGCAGCTTGTCGAGCTGGTTCGGCGCCGGCATGTATTTGTCGAAGACCTCCATCGCCACCGGCACCAGGTCGGGATGCGCCACCCAGGTGCCGTCGTGGCCGTTCTTCGCCTCGCGCTCCTTGTCGGCGCGGACCTTGGCGAAGGCTGCCTCGTTGATCTCCGGGTTGCGGCGGTCGGGGATCTGGGCCGCCATGCCCCCCATGGCGAAGGCGCCGCGGTGGTGGCAGGTCTTGATCAAGAGTTCCGAATAGGCGTCGAGGAAGGCCTTGCCCATCACCACCTGGCTGCGGTCGGGCAGCAGGAATTCCGGCTTGTTCCGCAGCGTCTTGATGAAGGAGAAGATGTAGTCCCAGCGGCCGCAATTGAGGCCGGCCATGTGCTCGCGCAACTCGTAGATGATCTCGTCCATCTCG
>JAGRKY010000117.1:0-5414 GCA_020442095.1 Bauldia sp. | reverse complement strand
CCATCTTGGGCAGGTAGAAATACGGACCACTGCCCTGCGCCAGCGCCTTCTTGGCGTTGAGGAAGAAATAGAGGCCGAAGTCGAACAGCGCGCCGGACATCGGCTGGCCGTCGACATAAAGATGGTCTTCCGGCAGGTGCCAGCCGCGCGGGCGGACCAGCAGCACCGCCGGCTTGTCGGTCAGCTTGTATTCCTTGCCGCTCGCCGGGTCGGTGAAGTCGATCTTGCCGTCCCAGCGATCCTTGAGGTTGATCTGGCCCTCGATCTGGTTCGCCCAGGTCGGCGAAGTCGCGTCCTCGAAATCCGCCATGAACACCTTGGCGCCGGAATTCAGCGCGTTGATGATCATCTTGCGGTCGACCGGACCGGTGATCTCGACGCGGCGGTCGAGCAGGTCGGCGGGGATCGGCGACACCTTCCAGTCACCGTCGCGAACGTGCTTCGTGTCATCGAGGAAGTTCGGCAGGCCGCCGGCATCGAGGGCCTTCTGGCGCTCCTCGCGGCGCTTCAGCAGCTTCTGGCGGGTGGTATCGAAACGGCGATGGAGATCGGCGAGGAACGCCAGCGTCTCGTCGTTCAGCACTTCCCCGTAGCGATCGCCCCACGCCCCCCGAATCTCGACACCGGGAACCGTGATCCCTGCAGCTTCCTCGACCGACATTTCACCCCACTCCGTCTCTGTTCTTCACAACGCGTTAAACCCTGGCGGCCTTGTATGACACAGGCGGATGCCCGCCTCCACCAGCCAATCGCCCTGATTTTCAGCATCTCCCGGGGAGTTTTCGCATGATCCAGCCATTCCATGCCAGTGGAGGGTCCCGGATCGCGGGCCTTGCTCTCGGAATGACCCTCGCCGCCGCCGCGATGACGGTGACGCCGGCCTTCGCCGCAACCGGGTGCACCGACGGCACGATCCCGATCGGCGACGATTGCGGCAGTGTCGACATGCTCGCTGGCGATGTCGGCTTCATCGTCGAAAAGGCGATGGAGGACTTCCACCTGACGGCGGTGATCGTCAATGTCCGGGTCGGCGACACGCAGATCATCCGCAAGGCCTTCGGCACCTCGATGGCCGGCATCCCGGCGACGCCCGAGATGCACTTCCGCAACGGCTCGGTGGCGATGGCCTACCTCTCGACGGTGCTGCTCCGGCTCGTCGAGGAAGGCACCCTCAGCCTCGACGACACGGTGTCGAAGTGGTTCCCCGACTGGCCGAAGGCGGACGCGGTGACGCTGAGGATGCTGATCACCACCACCTCAGGCTATGCCGACTACGTCAATCTCGACTACCTGCCGCTCTACGAGGACCCGTTCCGGCAGTACGGCCCCGGCGAACTGATCGACATCGGTCTGTCGCAGCCGATGGTCTGCGATCCCGGCACCTGCTTCGCCTATGCCCATACCAATTTCGTCATCCTCGGCGAGATCCTCGCCAGGGCCACCGGCAAGCCGACGGCGGAGCTGATCAGGACCTATGTCCTCGATCCGCTCGGGCTGGAAGACACGAAGAGCGAGGATACGCCGGTCATCCAGCAGCCGGTGCTTCAGGCCTATACCGGCGAACGCGGCATGGTCGAGGATTCGACCTACTGGAACCCGTCCTGGACGCTGGCCAAGGGCGCGATCATGACTACCGACATCGACGACCTCATGGCGACCGGCGTCGCGATCGGCACCGGCAGCCTGCTTTCCGAGGCCTCGCACGCGCTCCAGCTCGGTCCCGAGACGGCGGGCATGAAGCCCTTCAACGACACCGTCTACTACGCGATGGGGCTGGTGGTGAACAACGGCTGGGTGATGCAGAACCCGATGTTCGCCGGCTATTCGGCCGCTTTTGCCACCTTGCCGGAGCGCGGCATCGCGATCGCCGTCGCCGCAACGTCCGGCGGCAAGACGCCGGATAATGCGCGGCCGCACGAGGTCCTATGGACCGAAATCGCCTCGCTCCTCGCTCCCGACCACGCGCCGCTGTCGAAGAAGTGAGCCGGCCTCAGGCCGGCATCGCCTCCTTCTCGATGTCGCCCAGCGGCGTGTCGTCCAGCGTCGCCTCGAAGGCCTTGAGGCGCTTGTAGATCGACAGCAGCTCGACGATCGTCGTCCAGGAATTGACGAGGAACTGGAACGAGTCCTGGACGCGGCCGAAGGCGCGGATGATCTGCTGCATCACGCCGAGGGTGAAGCCGGCGCTCAGGATGGTCGGCGCGAGCGCGACATAGGGCACCAGCACGCCCGCCTGCAGGTAGGCGTAGCGGACGACGTTGAAATAGAGATAGTTGAAATAGAGGCGGAAGTAGTTCCTCCGGACGTGGCTGTAGAGGTCGGCAAGGGTCGGCGGCTGGGCCCGGTCGGCGTGGTCCTCGCCGAAGACCAGCTCCTTGCGGTAGGCGGCCTCGACCCGCTGGTTACGGAATTCGAGCCCCGGCAGCTTGATGCCCGCGAGCGCCAGGAGGCCGGTGCCGAAGACCGCCCAGGTGATGGCGACGATCACCAGCGCCTGCGGCACCTCGCCGACGATCGGCAGTTCCTTGACGTGGACCGACAGCCCCCAGAGAATCGGCAGGAAGGCGAGCAGCGTCATCACCGAATCGATCAGCGCGATGCCGAGGCCCTCCATCACCGAGGCGAAGCGCATCGTGTCTTCCTGGACGCGCTGCGAGGCGCCTTCGATGTTGCGGAGCCTCGGCCAGTTGGCGACGTAATATTCGTTCATCGCCGTCCGCCAGCGGAAGATGAAGTGGCTGACGAGGAAGCGCGTCAGCACCGCCACCGTGATCGCCACCAGCGCGATCCCGGCGAAGGTTCCGAGCTCCCCGTAGAAGGCGCCCTGGTCGACCGAATTGGCCTTCGCCAGCGACGCCTGGACCATGTCGTAGAAGCGGCCGAACCAGTCGTTGATCATCACGTCGACCTGGACCTGGAACCAGGTGACGAAAATGATCACCGCCGAGGCGACCACCGACCACCAGTACCAGCGGTGCGGCGACGCCCATGCCCAGAAGAGGCAGAAGATCGCCGAGCAGACGATCATGTACTGGTAGACCCAGAGATCGGCGGCGAAGCCGCTTTGCGAGGCGAAGGCCGCCCGCGCCGCATCGTCGGCGCCATCCGGCAGCGCCACCGGGTAGCCGTAGCCGACGATGTCGCCGAGGCTCAGCGACGGACCGAGATCGCGGGCGAAGAGATACCAGCCCGCCATGCAGACGGCAGCCCAGGCGATGGCGGACAGGAAGAAGGCCCTTGGCCTTGGAAAGAAGGACGAGAACACTGCGCGCGCCTCATGGATGCGGGTGAATGGCTGCCGCCGGCCGGGGACGGCCGGAGCACGATGAGCCAATGACAATCCGGCCGCAATGCCGGGTCACGGGGCCGGGTCACGGGCCAGGTCACGGGATTGCGTAACGCCTGCCGGGAAATGTGGCAGCATTGCTGGCTTGGCGGCGGAATGAGGCGGATTTCCGGATTATCCGTGGCCCGCTCCCGTCACCACGGCTCGAGGCCGTATTGCTTCCGCCCGGTCGGCGTCAGGTCGTCGATCGTCGCCCGGCCGACCCAGTCGACCTCGTAGTCCTCGGCGACGAAGTCGCTCGGGCTGGCGCCGCGAAGGAACGCCCGGCCGCAATCCTCGGCATAGGCGGCGTTCTTCTCGCACCACGGGCTGACCGGAATATACATGACGTTGCCCCAGCGCTCCTGGGCGCTGACCTCGGCGACCGAATGGATCACGTCGCTGTGCCACCAGACGGTGTCGCCGGGCTCGATCGCCGGGATCGGCGTCAGCGCCGGCAGCAAGGTCGCGTGGTGGCGCTCGTTGATCGGCAGCGACTGGCCGTTGGCCGCGCCGCAGAGATCGTCCGCCGCGACGTCGTCCTGGAGCGCCCGCAGCAGGAGATGCGACATGGCATGCGGGATCGGCACGACATGCAGCACGCCGTCCTCGGGCTGCATCTCCGACAGCGCCGTCCAGCCCTGGAAGGTGCGGAACACTGAGCAGCCGGCCTCCGACTCGAATTCATGGACGGAGGTGCGATAGGCCGCGTCCCACGGATCGTAGTCGCGCCATTCGCCGGCGAAGATCTTGCCGAAGGCCTGCTGGTAGCCGGGCAGCAGCCAGCGCTCGATCGATCCGGAATCGGTATGCGGCGAGAGACCGCGCGACGAGGAGCCCGGCTCGCGCCGGCGGATGCGGTCGGGATAGCCGGTGTCGCGGTTCGGGTCGAACCACACCTCGCCCTGCGACTCGGTCTTCCAGAAGGCGTTGAGGAAGGATCGCACCGCGACCATGCGCTCGTCCTGGCGCGCCTGGACCTGCGGCTTCGACCAGTAGATCGGATAGATCTGCGGCTTGCTCGAGGCGAGGCCGGCAAAGACCTGGTCGGCGGGTCCGCGATAGGTCTCGGCGAAGCGGTTGGTCTCGAGATAGTTGGCGATGTCGCGGTCCCAGCCCTCGGCCTCCGCGCGGCCGAAGGTGCCCCTGACCACGGCGCAGCCGCGTTGCCGGACCGCGGCGATCTTTTCCTCCGGCACGGTGCCCGCCGCGATGTCCTCGAAGGCGATGACCGGAAAGACCTCCTCGCCCGCCTCCCGCGCCGCGACGATCTCCGCGACCTCCTCGCGCATCGCCGCCTCGACCTCGACCATCACCGCGGCGACATCGCCGACCTGCCCCTTGAGCTGTTGCTTGGTGTCGCGGATCGTCGCCGCGAGATCGTCCGGGACCGGCGTCGTCATGATGGGGGGCATTGTCGGTCTCCTGGTTGCGAATCCGTCGCTGATGTTTCCGGCTATTCCGGCCCGAGGGCCGAGAGTTTCTCGGGCCGCGGCCCGCCATGGGCCCAGTCGAGCAGCTCGACCGTATGGACCACCGGCAGGTCGGTGCCCGAGCCGATCTGGGTGATGCAGCCGATATTGCCGGCGGCGACGAGCTGCGGCGCCGTCGCCTCGATGTTGCCGACCTTGCGGTCGCGAAGCCGGCCGGCGAGCTCCGGCTGCAGCAGGTTATAGGTCCCGGCCGAGCCGCAGCAGATGTGGCTTTCGGCCGGCTCCTTGACGACGAAGCCGGCCTTCTGGAGAAGCGCCTTCGGCGCCGCCGTCACCTGCTGGCCGTGTTGCAGCGAACAGGCGGCGTGATAGGCGACGGTCAGGCCGCTCGCTTTGGCCGGCTCGCCGAGGCCGAGGATGTCGAGATATTCGGAGATGTCCTTCGCCAGCGCCGAAACCGCCGCCGCCTTGTCGGCATAGGCGGGATCGTTCCTCAGGATGAAGCCGTAGTCCTTGACCGTCGTCCCGCAGCCCGAGGTCGTCACCAGGATCGCGTCGAGGCCGCCATTGTCGATCACCCGCGTCCAGGCATCGACATTCCGCTTCACCTGATGGTGGGACTCCTCGGCCCTGCCCATGTGATGGACGAGCGCGCC
>JAGRKY010000864.1 GCA_020442095.1 Bauldia sp. | reverse complement strand
TATGACGAGATCAATCTCAATGTCGGATGCCCGTCCGATCGGGTGCGGTCGGGAACCTTCGGCGCCTGCCTGATGCTGACGCCCGGCCTGGTCGCCGATTGCGTGGCGGCGATGAAATCCGCGGTCGATGTCCCGGTGACGGTCAAATGCCGGCTCGGCGTCGACGACCAGGACACCGGCCCGGCGCTCGACGCACTCGCCGACGCCGTGGTGGCGGCCGGCTGCGACGGGCTGTGGGTCCATGCCCGCAAGGCATGGCTCTCGGGGCTGAGCCCGAAGGAGAACCGCGAGGTTCCGCCGCTCGACTATGGCCGGGTCCATGCCCTGAAGCGGCGCCTGCCCGACGTCTTCGTCGGTATCAATGGCGGCATCCCTTCGCTCGACGAGGCCTCCCGCCAGCTCGACCATGTCGATGGCGTGATGCTCGGCCGCGCCGCCTATCACACCCCGGCTATCCTGCTCGATGTCGACCGGCGCTTCTTTGGCATCGACGCGCCGCAGGATGTCCGGGCCGCCGCCCTGGCGATGGTTCCCTATGTCGAGAAGGAGCTGGCACGTGGCGCCCGCCTGTCCCAGACCGCCCGGCACATGCTGGGCCTGTTTCACGGGCGTCCCGGCGCGCGCCAGTGGCGGCGCATCCTCTCCGTCGAAGGCGCACGTCCCGACGCGGGCGTGGAGGTGCTGTTCGAGGCGCTTGCCGCGGTCGAGGCCGGCGGGCTGGACATTCTCGGGCAAACGTCCGAAACAGGCCTGATCGACCTCCAGCCCGCCTGACCGGCGGCGTTCTTCGCACTTTCGGGGGGGCGCATGCAGATCACCGCCACGTCGGCCGAGCTGATCCAGCTCGGCATCGCGCTTCTATTGGCCGGGGCGCTGTCAGGCCTCCTCGCGGGTATCTTCGGGATCGGCGGCGGAGCGGTCATCGTTCCGGTGCTCTACCAGGCACTCGTCTACCTCGGCGTCGATGAGTCGGTGCGGATGCATGTTGCCGTCGGTACGTCGCTGGCGATCATCGTTCCGACTTCCCTGCGATCCTTCTTCGCGCACAAGCGCCGTGGCGCGGTCGACATGGCTCTCTTCCGGAGTTTCCTGATCCCGGTTCCCCTGGGGGTGATCGTCGCCTCGATCGTCGCGGCGTCGATATCGGGCGCCGCGCTGAGAGGCATTTTCGCCGCGATCGCGCTTGCCGTTGCGCTGAAGCTGATCCTGCAGAGGCAAGGCTGGCAGTTGGGGCAGGACATCCCGGGCAACCCGTCGCGCGCGATCATCGGCGGGCTGATCGGCTTCTTCTCGACACTGATGGGGATCGGCGGCGGGATCATCACCAACACCTACATGACCCTCTTCGGCCGTCCGATCCATCAGGCGGTCGCGACGTCGTCGGGGGTCGGGGTGCTGATCTCGATACCGGGGGTGATCGGCTACGTCTGGGCGGGCTGGGGCAATCCGCTGCTGCCGCCATTCTCGCTGGGTTTCGTCAATCTCATCGGCGTGCTGGTGGTCATCCCGGCCAGCGTCCTGATCGCTCCGCTGGGCGTCCGGATTGCCCATGTGCTGACCCGCCGGCAGCTCGAACTGGGTTTCGGAATATTCCTGGTCGTCGTCGCGATCCGGTTCGCGGTGTCGCTGCTGTGACCCTTATGGCGACAGGATCAGCCGGTCGCCGGATATCGAATAGCCGTGCAGCCGGTTGAGGAAGGAGAGGCCGAGAAGGCTCTGCTCCAGCGAGCCATGTGGCGCGACCAGCGCCTGGATGTCGCGATGTTCGATCGGACCGACGCTCATCCGATGGAGGGTGATCGCCGCCGCCGTCATCACGCCATTCGC
>JAGRKY010000116.1 GCA_020442095.1 Bauldia sp. | reverse complement strand
GAACCGGCATTGAAGCCGAACCAGCCGACCCACAGCAGGCAGGCGCCGATCATCGTGAAGGGCAGGTTGTGCGGCGCCATGTTCTCTTTCATGAAGCCGACGCGCGGACCGAGGATCAGTGCTGCCACCAGACCGGCAATACCGGCGTTGATGTGGACGACCGTGCCGCCGGCGAAGTCGAGCACGCCGGCATCGGCGAGGAAGCCGCCGCCCCACACCCAGTGGGTGACGGGGGCGTAGACGACGATGCTCCACAGGCCCATGAACCAAAGCATCGCCGAGAACTTCATCCGGTCGGCGAAAGCGCCGCAGATCAGCGCCGGGGTGATGATCGCGAAGGTCATCTGGAAGGTCATGAAGACCGTTTCCGGGATGCTGCCGCTGACGCTGTCGACGGTCATGTCCTTGAGGAAGAAGTTCGACAGCCCGCCGACATAGTCATTGACCGAGCCGCCGTCGGAGAATGCCAGCGAATAGCCCACCACCATCCAGATGATGGTCATCAGGCAGGTGATGGCGAAGCTTTGCATGACCGTGGCGAGGATATTCTTCTTGCGCACCATGCCGCCGTAGAAGAGAGCCAGGCCCGGTATCGTCATCATCAGGACGAGCGCCGTCGAGGTTAGCATCCACGCGGTGTCGCCAGTGTCGATCGTCGGCACCTCTTCCTGGGCCAAAGCCGATACGGAAGCCGCCAGCAGAAAGCCGGCCGCCCCGACGAGCGACCACGGACTGATCCTTTTCATTTGCCCCGTCCTCATAAGAATTCCACATGATCCCGGTTGTCCCGGGGGGATGTCGTCACCCTCAGGCAGCGATGCAATCCATGTGCCGTATGCCCGATGTTCAGCACGCGCACCCGTCCCGGATGGGAAATACAAGGTTAGCGCAGGGGACAGGCATTTGCCTAATTTTTATGCGTCATGGGCTGGTGATAAAAGAAAGGGGCCGGCAAATGCTCGCCGGCCCCTTTCCAATTCTTTGTCGTGGCCGGCCCCGACGCCGTGGGCGCCGGGACCGGGTCAGCGGTCGTTACGTCTGGTTCGGAGCGAAGTCCGGATAGGCGTCGACGCCGATCTCCGCCTTGTCGAGACCCATGATCTCCTGTTCCTCGGTCACCCGGATGCCGATGGTGACCTTGAGCAGGAACCAGAGGATCAGGCTGACGATGAAGACGAAGGCGCCAACCGCGACGATACCGATGATCTGGGTGCCGAAGCTGGTGTCCGGATTGGTGATCGGAA
This sequence comes from Bauldia sp., assembly GCA_020442095.1. Next base: position 365 of record JAGRKY010000116.1, on the reverse strand, counting down.
CCGCGAAGGTACCCCAGATGCCGGCCACCAGGTGGACCGGGATCGCGCCGACGACGTCGTCGATCTTCAGGCGGTCGAGGATCGGGACGACGATGACGACGATGATGCCGCCGATACCGCCGATGATCGCGGCCCAGAGCAGGCTCGGCATCAGAGGCTCCGCGGTGATCGAGACGAGGCCCGCGAGGGCGCCGTTGAGCACCATGGTGATGTCGACCTTCTTGTAGAGGAGCTGGGTCAGCACCATCGCGACGACGACGCCGGCCGCTGCCGCGGTGTTGGTGTTGACGAAGATCCGGGCGACCGCGGAGGCATCCTCCATCGAGCCAAGGGCGAGCTGGGAGCCGCCGTTGAACCCGAACCAG
>JAGRKY010000863.1 GCA_020442095.1 Bauldia sp. | reverse complement strand
AGGGCTTCGTCATCGCGATGAACCTCGAGACCACCGAGGAAGAGCTGATCCACTCGGTCTTCCCGCACCCGACGCTGTCCGAGATGATGCACGAGAGCGTCATGGCGGCCTACGGACGGGCGATCCACACCTAAGAGGCGGACGGAACCCCGTCAGGCGGCCGGGCGGTTCCGTTCGGCCGATCTTCCAAAGCGCTTTGAACACCGGAAAGAGGCGACGGACGATGGCAAAGGTCATTCAGGTCGGACTGGGCAATTGGGGCTTCAACTGGACGCGGGAAGTCCTGCCGACCGTCGCCACCGCCGAGATGGTCGCCTATGTCGACAGCTCCGAGGCGGCGCTCGCCCGCGCCCAGACCCAACTCAGCATCCCGAAGGCGAAGTGCTTCCCGACGCTGGAGGCGGCTCTCGACGCGGTCGAATGCGACCTGGTGCTCGGCACGCTGCGGACCGAAGCGCATTTCCCGGTCGCCAGACAGGCGCTCGAAGCGGGTCTCAACGTGATGGTGGAGAAGCCCTTCGCCTCGACCATCGCCGAAGCCAAGGCGCTGATCGAGATCGCCCAGGCCGCGGGCAAGATCCTCGCGGTCAGCCAGAACTACCGCTACTTTCCGGCGCCGATCCTCGCGACCGAACTCCTCGCCGAGCAGGCGCTCGGGCCCGCCGACCTCGTCACCGTCTCCTTCCGCCAGCACGCGCCGACAGTCGGCCACAACTACCCGGAAATGCCGGACCCGCTGCTCGCCGACATGGCGATCCATCATTTCGACCTGATGCGGATGGTTCTCAATGCCAAGGCCCGGCGCGTCACCGCGCGGACCTGGAACCCGGTGGGCAGTCTCTTCACAAACGACCCGGCCGGCGTGCTGACCATCGAATTCGATAACGACACAATCGTCAGCTATCAGGGATCGTGGATGAGCGGCGGGCCGCGGACGCCCTGGGCCGGGGAGTGGACGATGGATTGCGCGGAAGGCGATATCTGGTGGACGTCGCGCGACCATTTCGACCCCTATCGGGGCGACGACCGGTTGATCGTCCGGCGGCGCGGCGAAACGCCGGTCGAACCGGAGCTGCCGAAGCTGCGCCATACCGATCGCGCCGGCTCACTGGCGGCGGCGGTCGAGGCGGTCGACACCGGCAAGCTGCCGCCGCGTTTCCCGTCGGGCGTCGACAACCTCGGCAGCCTTGCGCTGGTTGCTGCGTCGATCCTGTCCGCCAAGCGGAACGGCGCCTGGGTGGAAATCGACGAGGTCCTGGAGTAAGCCCGAAGGCAGACGGCGCGGGTCGCCGGCGGGTCCGAGGAGTGAGATGATGAGCGTCACCGAACAACGGCAATCCCGGTCGAAACCGGCAAGGCCGAAGCTGGTATTCGGCGGTCTGATCGCCGCCGCGATCGTCGGACTCGGATTGTGGTCCTCGACGCCCTCGGCCGGTCCCGCGGCCGCGAAATCCGGCAAGAACGGCATCGCCGTCCAGATCACCGGGACCGGCAAGCCGATAAATGCCTCGGGCGCCAGCGTGACGATCCGCGGCGACGCCAGCGCGATCACCGCCAGCGGCGCGCTCGTCGACATCGCGGCGACGGTGAAGGGCGACGTCGAGGCCGGCGGCGCCGAGGTTTCCATCGACGGCGACATCGGCGGCGATCTCCGCACCGGCGGCGGCCTGATCGAGGTGGCCGGCACGGTCGCCGGCAAGAGCTATATCGGCGGCGCCGTGATCCGCTTCGACGCCAAGGCCGAGAAGGATGTCAATGCCGGCGGCGCGACGCTGGTGATCGGCCAGAATGCCGAGATCAAGGGCGACCTTGCGGCCGGCGCCGCGAGCCTCACCATCGACGG
>JAGRKY010000862.1 GCA_020442095.1 Bauldia sp. | reverse complement strand
CCCTGGTTGGAAGCCAGCACCTTCAGCGTCCGGGTATGGGAGGCGAAGACCTCGTAGGGGTCGCGCGCCGTGAAGACGAAGCGGGCGTCGGGATACATCGCGAGCAGCGACGGAATCCGGGCCGCGTGGAAGGGTGATTTCAGCACCAGCCGCCGGTCGCCATGGCTGAACTGGAAGCGCCTGAGCAGCGTCCCATAGGCCTTCCGCCAGGCGTCCCGTTCCCCGGCGCCGAGATCATGATGATCGACATGGTCGAGATCGGCCGGTCCGTGGCGGGGGAAGGCCAGCGTCCGGTACGGCGTCCTCATCCCGGTATTGAGCAGAGCGAACTCGTCCTCCTGCGGCCGGTCCGGTCCGAAGCTCATGTTGTCGAAGGGCCGGGTCGCCGGGAGCAGCCTCTTGATCCACGGCCCGACGAGGCGCTGGGTCATCAGGAAGGACTCGGGAAACATGCACTGGAAGGTGGTCGGCGCCGCGAAGCGCGGATCGCAGTCGAGCAATTCGTGGAGGAGCGTCGTGCCGGTCCGCCAATGGCCGATGATGAAGACCGGCGGTTGAACCCTCGTCTCGCGGATCCGCCCGCCATGAGCCAACTGCGAAGCCCGGTGGAGCGCCGAATTGAGCGGCGTCGCCAGCGTCACGCCGAGAATACGGGGCAGGCAGTTCAGGGTGATGTCGAACCCGCCCGAGGCGAGCAGCCGGGCCCAGGTGCCGAAGCGCATGCCGTACCAGACATACGAACTCGAACCGCCGAACCGTTCTATCCTGAAAGGATTCTTCACTACGAACTGATTGCCTTCTTCGCGGTCCACCGCCACCGCAAGAAATCCGTATCCCATCAACCCGGCGCGAAAACGGCAGCCACGGCCGGCTGACCGGCCTTCGCCGCGAACGGGACGACAGCACCCGGCCGGTCGGCCCAAGCATGGCATGCCACGCGGCGGCCTGTCACGGGCGCGGGATCACCGACCCAGCGTCTCCTTCACCGCGATGGCGAGCTCCTTCAGCGAGAAGGGCTTCGGCAGGAAGCGGAAGCTCTCGCCTTCCGGCAGATTCTTCCTGAAGGCTTCCTCGGCATAACCCGAGACGAAGATGATCTTCAGCTCGGGGCGGGTCTTGCGCAATTCGCGCAGGAGCGACGGCCCGTCGAGCTCCGGCATCACCACGTCCGAGACGACGAGATCGATCTTGCCCCCGGCCTCCTCCATCACGTCGAGCGCCTCGATGCCCGACGACGCCTCATAGACCTGGTAGCCGCGCGAGGTCAGCGCCCGCGCCGCGAAGGCGCGCACCGCTTCCTCGTCCTCGACCAGGAGGATATTCGCGGTGCCGGTGAGGTCGGCGATCTCGGGCTGCGCCGCCGCGGCGGCGGGCGCGATCTCGCCCTCGGCCGGCACGTAACGCGGAATGAAGACCCTGAAGGTGGTGCCCTTGCCGACTTCGCTGTCGAGGAAGATATGTGCCCCGGTCTGCTTGACGATGCCGTAGACCGTGGACAGGCCGAGCCCGGTCCCCTTGCCGACCTCCTTGGTCGAGAAGAAGGGCTCGAAGAT
>JAGRKY010000008.1 GCA_020442095.1 Bauldia sp. | reverse complement strand
CCAGTCGCCGCCATGCGCCTTCATCGCGTCGGAATAGCCGAAGCCTTCCATATGGGCGGCCGGCCCGCCGACGACGCCCCACAGGTTCGGACCGACCTTGGCCGGGCCGCCCTTCTCGAAGGTATGGCAGGCCTGGCACTTCTTGGCCTGGTTGATGCCCTCGTCGATGCTCGCGGTCTGCAGGCGATCGGCGATCGGCGCCACTTCGGCCGGCTTGGCGGGGCCACCCTCGCCCCCTCCCTCGCCACCGACGACGGCGATCGCATAGCCGGGCTCCTCGGGATGCGGCGCCGTATAGATGATCTCGGAAATGATGCTCAGCGCCATGACGCCGAGCCCCGTACCAAGAACTGCGCCAGCAATCTTGTTGAATTCGAAATTCATCGCGTGGTTTTCCGCCCGGCCTGCCCCGAGGCCGGAATCGCCGGCCTGCCCGTTTGGGCGGAAACTACAGGCTTTTCGCCGCAAGAGGCAACACGTATAAGCACCGCCTAATTGAGACCTTTTGCCCCGGTTGTCAGGGGCGCGGAGCCTTCCTTCCATGTCACAGCCTGCGGCGATCGTCATGATTCCGGCCCGGTTGGCCGCGAGCCGCCTCCCCGGCAAGCCCCTTGCCGACATCCACGGCGAACCGATGATCGTCCATGTCTGGCGCCGGGCGATGGAAGCAGAACTCGGCCGCGTCGTCGTCGCCACCGACGATGCCGGCATCGCCGGAGCGATCCGCGCGGTCGGCGGCGAGGCGGTGATCACCCGCACCGACCACGTCAACGGGTCGTCGCGAATCTTCGAGGCACTGGCCATCGCCGACCCCGACGGTGCCGCCGGCATCGTCGTCAATTTCCAGGGCGACCTGCCGACGATCGAGGCCGAAACCGTGCGTGCCGTGCTGAGGCCGCTGGCGGACCCGGCGGTCGACATCGCCACGATCGCCACCGAGATCATCCGCGAGGAAGAGAAGACTGAGCCGAGCGTGGTCAAGATGGTCGGCACGCCGGTCGGCGACCGTCTGTTCCGCGCCCTCTATTTCACCCGCGCAACCGCGCCTTCGGGTGAGGGGCCGCTCTATCACCATATCGGTCTCTACGCCTTCCGCCGCGAAGCCCTTGCCCGCTTCGTCGACCTGCCGCCGGCGCCGCTCGAGCAACGCGAGAAGCTCGAGCAGCTCCGCGCCCTCGAAGCCGGCATGCGGATCGACGTCGCGCTGGTCGGCGGCGTGCCGCTCGGCGTCGACACCCCGGGCGATCTCGACCGTGCAAGGGCGATGCTCGCGACCTGAAGCGCGCCGCCCTCAACCGCTCGTTATGCTTCTGCCGGAAAACGCCTGCCCCGGCGTTTTCGCCTCGGATATGATCGGCCGGGATGAAGGGAGCACGCCGATGTCATCGCGCCGCCACAGGTTCACGCCTCTCCATGCGCTTCTCCTGAGCCTTGCGCCGGCGATAGCGATGCCGATGGCCTCGCATGCCGAGGAGGCCGATCGCGACATCGCGGCCGCGGTCGCGAAGCTCGCACCTTCCCTCGAAGCCTATGTCGAATCCGGCATGAAGGATTTCGACGTGCCGGGAACGGCGATCGGCATCATCGTCGGCGACGACCTCGTCTACGCCAAGGGCTTCGGCGTCCGGGCGAAGAGCGACGCCCGCGCGGTCGATCCGGCGACCCTCTTCCAGATCGGCTCGACCACCAAGGCCTTCCTCGCCACGACCATGGCGATCGCCGTCGACCGGGGCAAATTCCAGTGGGATGACAGGGTCGTCGACCTGCTTCCCGGCTTCCAGCTCAAGGATGCCTGGGTCACCCGCGAGTTCCGGATGTTCGATCTCCTCGCGCAGCGCTCCGGCCTGCCGGCCTATGCCAACGACACCCTGTCCTCTTTCGGCTACGGCAAGGACTGGATGATCCGGTCGCTGCGCTACGTCGACCCGGTATCGAGCTTCCGCACGACCTTCGCCTATACCAACATCACGCATCTCATCGCCGGGGACATCGTCGCCGCGGCCGAGGGCGCGGCGGACTGGTTCGCGGTGCTTCAGGAGGAGCTGCTCGATCCGCTTGGCATGGACCACACGACTTACACCGCCGCCGCGATGAACGCCGCGCCGAACCATGCCACCGGCCATCGCTACCAGGCGGACGGCAGCGTCGAGATCCCCTTCGACCAGTTCTTCCCCTACGATTTCGCCGGCGCCGGCGCGATCAACTCCTCGATCGAACAGCTCGTCCCCTGGATTCGCCTTCTCCTCAACGAGGGCATGCTCGACGGCAAGACGATCGTGTCGAAGCAGAACCTCCACACGACATGGATGCCGCGCGTGGCGCTGGCCGACACCGTCGCCTATGCCAATGGCTGGATCCTGATGGCGACGCCGAACGGCACCGTCACCTGGCACAACGGCGGCACCGACGGCTTCGGCGCCTTCGTCGGCATCAACCTCAGCCGCAGGATCGGCGTCGTCGTCCTCACCAACGAGACCAATGTCGGCTTCCCCGACGCGATCGGCATCTGGATCTTCGATCGCCTGCTCGGCAACCCGGACGTCGATCACGTCGCCAGCACGCTGAAGCGGGCCGTCGGCGGCTTCGAGGAGAGCGTCAGGACATTCGCCCGGCCGGACGATCCGCAGCCGGCGCCGCCACTCGCCCCGCTCGCCGGCCGGTTCGAGAGCCCGGTCTTCGGCGCGGCGACGCTGGCCGAGGCCGACGGCGCGCTTCTCCTGTCGCTCGCCGAGACCGGCGCGAAATTCCGCCTCTCGCCCTGGGACGGCGGCGTCTTCACGGTGACGCTCGTCGCGGAGGGCGATTTCGTCCGGATGGCCGACATCCTCGGGCCGCAGCCGCAGGCTTTCGCCGCCTTCGTCACCGGCGCCGACGGCCTGCCGGACACGCTCCGCATCACGTTCCCCGACGACCAGGCCTACGACTTCCGGCGCAAGTAGGCGGCAGGGCGGCCCTCGCGGAGAAAAATGCCCATCGGGCCGCCGGAATGCTGTAAGCCTCCGCCTTCCGTAACCGACCGACGACCAGACCCATGCCCCGCTTGAAAAAAATCGTCTTCCAGGGCGAGCCCGGCGCCAACTCGCATCTCGCCTGCCAGGAGGTCCATCCCGACTACGAGGCGGTGCCCTGCCCGACCTTCGAGGACTGCTTCGGGGCGGTCAGCCGCGGCGAGGCGGATCTCGCGATGATCCCGATCGAGAATTCGGTCGCCGGCCGGGTGGCGGACATCCACCACCTGCTGCCGACTTCCGGCCTCCACATCGTCGGGGAGCATTTCCTACCGATCCGCTTCCAGCTCATGGCGCCGAAGGGCACGAAGCTCTCCGATATCCGGACGGTCCACAGCCACATCCACGCCCTCGGCCAGTGCCGCAAGATCATCCGC
>JAGRKY010000861.1 GCA_020442095.1 Bauldia sp. | reverse complement strand
CTGTGCCCCTTGTCCGCGGTGTGTGATAGAGGCCGTTTCATCGCTTACTCCTTCGGTTTGTAGTCGCCCTCGGTTCGGGCGTCCCTCCCGGACCGCCCGAAAAATCTGTCGCCTTAGGCGGATCGAGCTGTACCGCGCCGTCAGACTCTTGGCTGTGAACGAGCGAGGCGGCCGAGAATCTCGGTCTCGAGCTCGGCCAGGAACGCCGTGTAGTGCGCGACCCTGCCGTCTGCGTCGCTCATGCCCGCTTTCCTGAGACGTCCGACGGCCGCGACGGCTTCCTGATAGTCGCCGCAGATGCTCCTGAACTCCGCATCGCGCTGGCACAGGCGTCGAAAGTCCATCTCCCGCTCGGGATAGCGCCGCACGATCGCGTGTAATTCCTCCATCGCCAAACCGCAGACATTCGTGCTCTGACGGGCGCTGACAGCATGCCGCGGCATCGGGGGCTCGTGCACCGAACGCAGGGCGAGGCGGGCCGCGCGACAGCGCCCGACTCGGTCGCTCCTCCGCATTGGCGGGACTCTCGACGGAATGGCGAGATTCCGGAAGGTTCGAACATGTTCGAACCTGTGCGGATTCCTCTGTGACAGTGTGCCTTGATGCCCGACCACACGGGGTGGTAACTGTCCGGAGGCGTCTGCTGGGGGACGCTTGCGACCGCACCAGGGCTTTCGACCCCGGTGTACGGAGGATGATCGCGTGTCGAGCACGGAGGCTGTCCTCGACGACCTGGCCGCCGCAAGGACGCCGGAAGCACCGGCTGTGACGGCCGAGCTCGAGAGGCTCCTCGCCAGCCCCGGACTGGAGGCCAGCGACAGGCGTCGCGCCTTTCTTCGCTACATCGTCGAGGAGACCCTGGCCGGTCGTGCCGACCGGCTGAAGGGCTACAGTATCGCCATCGCGGTATTCGACCGCGACGAAGACTTCGACGCCCAGGCCGATCCGGTGGTCAGGCTCGAGGCACGGCGGCTGCGGCGCGATCTCGACAGCTACTACATGGGCGTCGGCAGCCGGGATCCGGTTCGCATCTCGATCCCCAAAGGTTCCTACGTCCCCCGTTTCGAAGTGCACGACGCTGGCCACGGCGTGCCGCAGGATGACCGTCACGAGCCCTCCGAGGTGCCGGCACCACCGGCTCCGGCCGACGCTACGGCTGAGACCACGTCTCCGGGGCAGCCGGTCCGGCCAGCCGGAAGGGTGTCCGCGCTGGCGTTCCTCCTGGCCGTGGCGGTTCTGCTGATCGTCGTCCTTGCCGGGGCGCTAGCCTGGATGGCCTTTTCGAGCGATGCAGCCCGCGTCGAAGGCGGTGTCGCCGAGCCGTCGCTCGTCGTGCTGCCCTTCAGGTCCTCGGGACCGGTCGAGAACGGCGATTACCTTGCAGAGGGAATCGGCCAGCAACTGGTCGGCGATCTTCTCCGCTTCCCCGGCTTTCGCGTCTACACGCTCCCCGCCACGGTCGGCACGTCGCCCGAGGCGTTGCGGCTCGCCCGCGATGCAGGCGTGAGCTACGTAGTGAGCGGTTCGGTGTCCGGCGCGGGCGAGATGGTCCGGGTCGGTGCGCAGGTCAAGGATGCCGGCACCGGTCGGGTCATCTGGTCTGCGACCTACGACCGCCCGGTCGCGCCGGAGGCGCTGATCGAGACGCAGGATGAGATCGCGGGCGAGATCGCGACCGTCGTGGGCCAGCCCTACGGGGTGGTCGGCGCGGACCTCGAAGACCGGGCCCACACCTCGCAGGTCGCGAGCATGCAGAGCTATGTCTGCGTCTTGCGGGCGTACAGCTACCGCCGGACCTTCGATCGGGCGCGGTTCAACGAGGTGCTGCCCTGCATCGAAGAGACGGTGCAGCGCGACCCCGGCTATGGCGACGCCTGGGCGATGCTCGCCTGGCTCCATCTCGATGCAGCGCGTTTCGGCTACACCGGCCACGAGGATGCGGCGCTCGAGTACCAGGACGCGCTCGATGCCGCCAACCACGCCATGCGCATCGAGGCGAACAATCCCATCGCCGTTCAGGCGGCAGCCGCGATCAACCACTATATGGGCCGGTTCGACGAGGGCGAGCGGCTCGCGCGTCTTGCCGTCGCGCTCAATCCCTACGATCCGGACGCGCTGGCCCAGCTCGGCTGGCGTCTCGCGGTGCGGGGGAAGTTCGACGAGGGGATTCCGCTCCTCGAGCAGGCGATCTCGCGGACGTTGAATCCGCCCGGATGGTACTTCCACCTCATCGCGGTGCACCTCTATCTCGAGGGACGCTATCAAGAGATGCTCGATGTTGCCGAGCGCTCGGGTGTCGACGGGTCCGGCATGAGCCAGGCCTTCGTGGCAATCGCCGCCGGGGCCATCGGCGACGCGGAGCGTGCGCGGACGGCCCTCAAGGCCCTGGAGGGTCCCGGGTATGCGGCCTGGGGCACGGGCGAGATGTTCCGGCGTCACGGTGCGACCGAGGAGATCGGCGCGGCGCTGGTCCGCGGGCTCGAACGGGCCCGCATCGTCGCCGCGGGCTCGTGACCGAAGGGGCAAGGCAGCGCCAAGCGGTCTGCGGTCGGTCGCGCGACGCGGCCGATGGCCCGGGACGTCAGGCGCTCCTGGCCGGTACGTCGTGGTGGTCGTGCGCCTCCTGGCAGAACGCGATGAACTCGTCGATCGGCAGCGCGGGGGAGAACAGCCAGCCCTGGGCGAGCTCGACTTTCTGCGCGACGAGGAAGGCGCGCTGGGTTTCCGTCTCGACACCTTCGGCGACTAGGCCAAGCTTCAGTTCGCGCGCCATGGCGATGATCTGGTCGGTCACCCGGCTCGTCGGCGCCGCGGTGCCGACGGTTTCGATGAAGGACTTGTCGATCTTCAGCATCTCCACGGGCAGCTTGGCGAGATACTGGAGCCCGGAATAGCCGGTGCCGAAATCGT
>JAGRKY010000115.1 GCA_020442095.1 Bauldia sp. | reverse complement strand
CCTGCTCCCGCGCCGTATTCGGCACGACGTCCAGCGCGATGTCGGGGTCGGGGACCTTGTAGTTGATGGTCGGCGGGATCACCCCGGCATGCATCGTCTGGATCGAGAAGACCGCCTCGAGCGCGCCGGACGAGGTCAGCGTATGGCCGACCATCGACTTGTTCGAGCTGATCGGGACATTGCGCAGGCGCTCGCCGAACACCTTGTCGAGCGAGAAGGCCTCCATCTTGTCGTTCTCGGGCGTGCCGGTGCCGTGAGCGTTGATGTAGTTGATCTCGTCGGGGTGCATCGCGGCGTCATCGAAGGTGGCGCGAAGCGCGCCAATCACCGCCGAGCCGTCCGGCTTGGAGCGGGTGCGATGGAAATCGTCGTTCTTGTCGGCGGCACCGCGGACCACCGCGAGGATGTTGGCGCCGCGCGCCTTCGCGGCATCGTAATCCTCCAGCACCAGCGCGGCCGAGCCCTCGGCGATGACGAAGCCGTCGCGGTTCTTGGAGAAGGGCTTGGCGGCTTCCTCCGGCGGTCCCTTGTAGGAGGACAGCGCCGAAAGCAGCGAGAAGCGGACGATCTCCTCCGCCGTCACCGAGCAGTCGGTGCCGACGCAGAGCGCCGCCTCGGTCTCGCCACGGCGGATCGCCTCGACGCCGAGCTGGACCGCCGTGGCGCCCGAAGCGCAGGCCGTGGTCAGCGAGATCGGCGCGCCGCGGGTGCCGAAGCGGTCGGCGAGCTTTTCCGAGACGTAGCCGTACATCGAATGCTCGAATTCCTCGCGGTCGTTGGCGAGGCCGGCGGCGCGGCACATGCGGTCATAGGCATCCTCGCCGGCTTCCGGCGCGACCGCCTCGTAGAGGCGGCGGCGGGCCGGCCAACCGAGCTCGACCGGCGGAATGGCGGTGTAGAGGGGACCCGGAAAATCGCCGGGCGTGCCGATGCCGGCCATCCGGATCGCCTCGTCGATGGCGAGTTCGCCGATCGTCAGCTTGAGGTCGCGGAGATCGACATTGGGCAGGTCGACGGTGCCGGCGAAGGTGGTGCGGAGATGGGTGGTCGGAAAGCGGGTGATCTCCTTGATCCCCGACCGGCCGGCAACCAGCGCATTCCAGTTGTCCTCCAGCCCGACGCCGAGCGAGGACACGACGCCCATGCCGGTGACCGCGACGACGGGGCGGTTACGCTTGTCACGAAGAGCCATCTCAACCTCCGTATGCCTTCAATGCCGGTCGGCCCCGTGCGCGGCACGGCCGGTCCGGACAGTCACGTGCGCCCCCACGCGCCCCTAGTCGATCGCCTCGACCAGTCCCATGCCTTCGCCACGCCAGTTGCCCCAGGAATTGACCGCGATCGCGGTCGGCGTGGTCTTCGCCGGGGCTTCGAAGCCGGTCTCGTCGGCGGGACGGTAGAACCCTTTGCGCGACAGCGCCAGCGCGGCAAGGCCGACCATCGACGGGAAGGTCGCCTCGACGCTTGTACCGAGCATGTTCGGCGTGGCGCGCACCGTATCGAGCTCGCCGCGGTCGATCAATCCGGAGAGGAAATCCTGCTCCTCGCTGGTCAGCGGCGAGAGCCCCGAGGCACCGGTCAGCATCGCAAGCGGACGATTGCCCGCCTCCTTGCGGATTTCGGCGAATTGCCCGGCGGCGACCGCGGCCGCCTGTCCCGGCTCGCGACGGCTCCGGCCGGAGAGGACCGAACCAAGCCGCGCATAGGGCCTGGCGCCACGGGCCTCGGCATGCTCGCGCGCCTCAAGCACCAGGAACGCGCCAACCGATCCGAGGATGATGCCGCCGCCCCTGGCCGGCCGCGCCCAGACGGAAACCGGCTCGTCGGTCCAGGCCCAGCCGGCGCCGGACATGACGAGGAGCACGTCCTTGCGCTCGGCAATGATCGCGCCGCCGACAAGGAAGATGTCCCCCTGGTCGGCGCGGATGCGGCGCGCGGCGATCTCGACGGCGCTGACGCTTGCCAGTTCCTCCCCCATGAAGGTCCGCGACGAACCGGTCACCTTGTGGACGATGGCAATGTTGCCGGCGACGAGGTTGGGAAGCTGGGCAAGGAACAGCGTCGGACGGAGATCGTTCGACAGCCGCTCGTTGATGAATTCCTCGGGCGACTCCGCCGTCGATACGCCCTCGAGAATCGTCTGGTCGACGACGAGGTCGCGCTCGCCGCCGGCGGCCGCCACGACCATGTTGGTATTGGCAAGGATGTCGAGATTGCCGGCGATGCCCGCATCGTCGAGCGCAAGGCCCGCCGTATAGGTGCCGACGCGCTGCCAGTTCTCCATCTGGCGGCGGTCGCCGCCCTTCGGGATCTGCAGCGAGAAGTCGAGCGGCACCATCGGATGGACGGGATAGGGGGCAAAGGAGGTCGTATCGATGACCGGACGCGGATTTTCCGCCTCGGCCATCGCCTGCCAATGCGCATCCAGCCCCTCGCCGAGGCTGGAGGTCATCCCGATTCCCGTGATCCAGACCTCGCGCGTCATCGCCCGTTCCCTTGCGAGCACCGCATTGACGGGCGCCCTGTCATGGTCAAGTAAGCGCCCCGAGCTCGACACCGTGCTGGCGAGCCCGCTCGCGCACGAGGATCGGCAGTTCCGGGCTCGGAAAATCCATGACCATCATGGTCAGCTCGGCATCGGCGATCACCTTGCCGTCGATCCTGATCTCGTTGCGGGTGATGCAGAAGCCCGAGCCGTCATGGACGAGGTCGCAGATCGAGTGCATCACCATGCCGGGCAACGCGAAGCTGCGGATCTTCACCTTCTTGGCGCCGGCGAAGAAGGGAAGCCGGCCGAAATTGTTGAGCCCGAGCAGCAGATAGCCAGCGGTGTGATTCATCATCTCGAGCAGGAGAACACCCGGCATTACCGGATAGCCGGGGAAATGCCCCTCGAAAACCGGGCTCTTTTCCGGAATCGTCGAGCGGGCCTCGACATGGCCGTTCTCAAGGTCGAAGACGTCGACGCTGTCGATAATGTCGAAATATTCGAGCCGCATGGCAGGTCTGGTCAGGCGCCTTTCGCAGCCACGAGTTCGTCGATCCGGGCGCAAAGATTCTTGAGGACAAAATAGTCGTCCACGGATGCCCGGCCCTCGTTGACCTCCTCGGTCCAGGATTCGAGCGGAATCTTGATGCCGAATTTCTTGTCGAGGGCGAAAACGATATCGAGAAAATCGAGGCTATCGATGCCCAGATCGTCGATCGCGTGCGATTCCGGCGTTATCTGATCCAGTGGAATCTCGCTGGTCTCGGAAATAACCTGCGAAACCACATCGAATGTCGAGGACATGTGACTTTGACGATCCCTTGCTGATTCAGGCCATGTAACGCCGCGCGCCGGCGAATCCAAGCATAAAAAGCCCCCCTTTGGCCGCTCCCTCTCACAGGGCGTGGCCACGAAGGCGCACTCCGGCACAGCTGTGCAAAAGCGGATCGTGGACTGCCCGGCGCCATTTTGCAACGCACCGGCGCGGCCCTGTCCCCGTGAGCATGGCAATGCCGGAAAGGGCAATACCGCCCTTGCCCCCTTCTGTCCACCACGACGCGCATTGGAGTTGCGCCGGCGGGGGTGGTCGCGAGACAATAAGGCCCAGTCAGGAGAGGCATTTTCGTGGTTGCAGTAACCGAATCCGAGGCTGCCGGGCCGTCCCGCCGGCTCGCCGCGATCGATGTGGCGAAGGGCATCGCGATTCTGGCGATGGTCGTCTACCACTTCAGCTGGGATCT
>JAGRKY010000114.1 GCA_020442095.1 Bauldia sp. | reverse complement strand
TGCCGGCGCCGTTCTCGCCGAGCACGGCGTGGATGGAGCCTTGCCGGCACGAAAAGTCGACATCCTCGAGCGCGCGGACGCCCGAATAGAATTTCGAGATTCCGGCGAATTCGACGAAAGGCACCGATTGCTGGTCAGGCCCCATTTCCTGCGTCTCCCCTGGGCGCGATGACACGCCCTTTGCCGCCATGCTGGAACGGCGCCGGGACGCTCCAGGTGCCGCCGCAGGCCTCGCACCGGACCGTCTCGACGCCGCCGGCATATGGCGCCGGGTTCACCCGGCGCCACGCGGTCTGGCCTAGTCGATGTTGTCGCCGGTCTGCGCCATGATGGCGGGGCCGGTGATGTTCACACCGCAGGGGGGGAACTCGTTGACCGTGAAGAAGTTGTCCGGCAGGTCGCTCCAGTAGTTCTCGCCGTCCTTGAGCTGGGTATAGTCGGCCATGGGCAGCGGAATGGACGTGAACTGGGGCATGACATTGCCTTCGAGCGCCGCAATCGCGGCCTTGATGCCGATGGCGACCATGCCCGGCGTATTGCCGACCGACAGCCCCTTCAGGCCCTCGTCGGAGTGTTGCGCGATCAGCTTCCGGTAGCCGTTCTCGGCCTCGCCGCCGATCGGAACGAACGGATGGCCGGCGTCGATGATCGCCTGGACGACACCGGTGGTGCCGCCCTGAACGACCATGCCGTCGAAGGTGTTGCCGTGCACCGCGATGGCGTCGGCCACCACCTTCTGCGCCGCGCCGTCGTCCCACTGGCCGTTGACCGTGATGATCTCCCAATCGCCACCCGAAGCGTCGAAGGTCTCATGGACGCCGAGCGACCGATCGCGATCCACCGAGTTGCCGGCGATGCCGCGGACCTCGAGGATCTTGCCGCCCGTCTTGCCCTGCTTGGCCAGTTCGTCGATCACGAACTGGGCATAGGCGACGCCCTGGTCATACTGGTTCTCGTTCACCTGCATGATCGCGTCGGTGTCGATGATATTGTCGAACGACACGAGCACGACATTCTCGCGATTGGCGAGGCGGATGACGCGGTCGAATCCGTCGGTCGTCACGGCGTTGATGATGATGCCGTTGAAGCCCTGGTTGATGAAGTCCTCGATGGCGCCGAGCTGGGCCGGCGCATCGTTGCCCGTCGAGACCACCTTGAATTCGGAGATCTTGGCGGCCACCTCCGGATCCGCGGCATAGGCCTTCGCCGTCTGGATCATCTGGATACGCCAGGTATTGCCGACGAAGCCGTTTACCACGGCGATCTTGAAGGGGCCTTCCTTGGCCGGCCACTGAAAGTATTTCGTGTCCTTGGCCCAGGGCGCGAAGCAGCCCGGATCGAAGCCAGGACCGGAGACGATGTCGGGGCCGGCATAGGCCGCGCCCGTGGTCACCGTGAGGCCTGCTAGCGCGACTGCCGCGAGGCGAATTTTGTTCATCGATTTCCTCCACATGTCCATTTTGCGGACTTTTGATGGGACCGTGCATCGCCGCATTTGCGGGCGACGCACGTCGCGATTGCCTGGCAGCCTCCCGGTCCCCTGGGGGCACGCGCAAGCTGCCCGTCTGCGATGCTGGCTTCCCGAAGGCAGCGCTCCGGCCCCCTCGGAATAGTCCCGCCTCGCCTTCCTCCTGCGGCCGTGAGCCGGCCGCCCTTTCCTTCCCTTCCCGCACCCCGGCGATCCAGGGCACGGGCATTGTCGCTCCGCCTATTTGTAGGAGCAATAACGTCATAATATGAGTAATTCGGTGGCGTCAAGGCGAATTATGGTCATTCATCTCATACATAATACACGTTTCTCCTCTGCACGGCTGCCCGGACAGGAACTGGAGGGACCGCCCGTCGCAGGCGTGCCGAACCAGGCTCGCGGCGCCGGCAGGGCGGCGCGGTCGGAGGCGCCGTGCGTGCGGGTGGCGATGTCCCGGCGGCGCGGATGTGGGATGCAGGAATGACGGTCAGTGCCGCCTCACCTGCGGCCGTCAGAGGCCGCGGGTGAAGACGTAGACGGCGTAGAGCGAAGTCGTCGCCGTCACGAAGAGACGGTTGCGCCTGGCGCCGCCGAAGACGCAGTTCGAGACCACTTCGGGAATGCGGATGCGCCCGATGAGTTCGCCCTCGGGGGTGTAGCACTCGATGCCGGTGTGGGTGCTCGCCCATACGCGCCCCTCGACGTCGAGCCTGAAGCCGTCGAAGAGGCCGTTCCCGCATTCGGCGAAGACGCGGCCGCCGGCGAGCCTCCTCCCGTCGACGACATCGAGCACACGGATATGCGCGGGATGCTGCGGCCCTTCGGTGCGTCCGGAGTCGGCGACGTAGAGCCTGCTTTCGTCCGCCGAGAAAGCGAGCCCGTTGGGCTGCACGAAGTCGGTCGCGACGGCCGTCACCTCGCAGGTGACCGGATCGACCCGATAGACGTTGCTCCGCCCGATCTCGCCCTCAGCGGCGTTGCCCTGATAGTCGCTCTGGATGCCGTAGTCGGGATCCGTGAACCACACCGCGCCATCGGACGCGACCACGAGGTCGTTCGGACTGTTGAGGCGTTTGCCCTCGAAGCGATCGGCGATGACCGTGATCGATCCGTCATGCTCGGTGCGGCTGATACGGCGGCCGCCGTGTTCGCAGCTGACGAGGCGTCCCTCCCGGTCGACCGTGTTGCCATTGCTGTGGCCGGAGGGCGAGCGGAACACGCTGACGCTGCCGTCGGTCTCGTCGTAGCGCATCATCCGGTCGTTGGGGATATCCGACCAGACGAGATAGCGGCCGGCGGCGAAATAGGCCGGCCCCTCGCTCCACCGGCAACCCGAGGCCAGCTTCTCGAGCTGGGTGACAGGACCGACAAGCTTGTCGAATCGCGGATCGAGACTCTCGAATTCGGTCATCGGCGCTGCTCCTCGGGGTTGGTGCCGGTGGTCATGATCAATCCGGGCTGAGCCGCACATTCATCATGATGGCGACGATGATGATGACCCCGCCAACCGCGTCCTGCAGGTGTGGCGAGATCAGCATGATGTTCATGAGATTGCCAAGGCCGGCGAGCAGCAGGGTGCCGATGACGGCGTGGAGGATGGAGCCCTTGCCGCCAGCGAGGCTGACGCCACCGACCACCGCCGCCGCGATGGTGCTGAGCAGCAGGCTTCCGCCGGACCCTGCCGTGACGGAGCCGGTGCGGGTCAGGAACAGGAAGCCCGCTATCCCGGCGAACAGCCCGCAGGCGGTATAGGCAATGATCGAAATGCGTTCGACCGGGATGCCGGAGAGCCCTGCCGCGCGGGCGTTGCCGCCGATGGCGTAGAGCTTGGCGCCGAACGCGCTGCGCGAGAGGAATATCCCGGTCAGGAGGGCGAGCGTCAGGAAGACGTAGATCGGCAAGGGCATGCCGAAGAGCTTGAGCCCGCCGAATCTCGCGTAGAAATCGTCGGGATAGTGGACCGGCGCCCCACCGGTCGTCAGCAGCGCGAGCCCCGCCAGCGCCAGCGACATGGCAAGCGTTGCGATGAAGGCGGGCACCTTGAATTTGACCGTGACGATACCGTTGACGAAGCCGAAGAAAGCGGAAGCCAGCAGCGCGAAGACGATCGATTGCCAGAAACCGAGGAACGGCAGGATACCGTCGAGGTTCATCATCTGCTGGCGCTCGGATCCCCCGGCGCCCATGATGATCGCGGTCAGGATCGCAACGACGGCAACCGACAGGTCGATCCCGCCGATCAGCATCACCAGCGTCTGCCCGAGCACCAGGACGCCGATCACCGAGCACTGGAAAAGGATCAGCGACAGGTTGCTCGGATGGAGGAATCGACCGCCGGTCACTGCCGTCGCGAAGACGACGAAGGCAAGGAACACGAAGACGATCGCGTTGCGCGAGAGGAAAGCGCGCCAGTCGAAGCGACGATCGGCCGCTGCATCCGTGACGCCGCTCATGACCTTATCACCGCGCGCACGCGGTGCCTTTGTCTCAGCCTCAGGATCGAAAGCCCGACAGCCAGGATGATGACCGCCGCCCGGACGATATCCTGGTAGTAGGGATCGACGCCGGTCAGGTTCATCACGTTCGCGATCATCTGGTAGATCAGGACGCCCGCCATCGCATGGAGCAGCTTGCCCTCGCCGCCGAAGATGCTCGTGCCGCCGATCACCACCGCCGCGATCGTGTAGAGCTCCCAACCGGTGCCGCCGAGCGGGACGCCGCTGTTCGACCGGATGACCAGCACGACACCGGTGAGGCCGGCAATCAGACCCGACACGGTGTAGGCACCGATCCGCAGCCGGTCGACCGGGACGCCGGCAAGGCGTGCCGTCGTCTCGTTGCCGCCGATCGCGTAGAGGTGCAGTGCCTGTCGCGACCGCGAGAACCAGAACCAGGCGATGGCCACCACCACGAACCAGATCACCGTGGGGACGGAGAGGAAGCCGTCGAGGCTCTTGATCTCCGCGAGCGTAGCGTTGTTCACCAGGATGCTGCGTTCCGAGATCGACAAGGCAAGGCCGCGGGCGATCCCCATCATGGCGAGGGTCGCGATCAGCGGCTGAACACGCCCCCTGGTGATGACGAGACCGTTGACGAGGCCGCAGGCGCCACCGGCAAGAATCGCCGCGATCGCGGCCGGCACAAAACTGACATCGACGAGCCGGGCGAAGACCAGCGACGACAACGCCATCACCGCGGCGACCGAAAGGTCGAAGCCGGCGGTGACGATGATGAGGAACTGGGCGACCGACAGCAGGCCGAGCATCGCCGACTGGGTGAGCAGGTTGGACAGGTTCGCCGCGGTCAGGAAGGTCGGGCTGGCGACCGATGCGCCCGCCACGAAGAGGATGAGGACGACGAATACATCATTGTCCGCCATCCAGCGCTTCAACCGGCCGGTCGGGCCCATATCGGACGACGCGCTCATGCGATCTTCGGGGGCATCTCGCCCCGGCCGACGGCGTGACGCATGATTTCGACCTGGCTGGCCGTCGCGCCATCGAACTCGGCGACCTTGCGCCCGCTTGCCAGCACCAGGATCCTGTCGCACAGGGCCAGCAGTTCCGGCAGTTCCGATGACGCAACGACGATCGAAATCCCCTGCGCGGCCAGTTCGCGCACCAGCTCGTAGATTTCGAACTTGGCGTTGATGTCGATGCCGCGCGTCGGCTCGTCGAGGAGCAGGATGCGCGGATCGGAGGCCAGCCATTTGCCGATCACCACCTTCTGCTGGTTGCCCCCGCTGAGCAGTCCCGCCCGCTGATCGATGGTGGGCGTCCTTATCCCCAGGCGGCCGACCATCGTGCCGGCGTTGGCGCGCAATCTGCCGCGATCGATCATCAGCCACCGGGTGATCTTGTCCAGAATGGCGAAGGCGAGGTTTTCCGCTACCGACCGACCGATGATCAATCCGCTTTCACGGCGTTCCTCAGGCACCAGGCCGAAGCCGAGCCGGACGGCGTGGCGGGTGGAGCGAATCTGAATCTCGCGGCCGTCGAGCTCGATGGTCCCGGCGCTCGGCGCGGACACCCCGAACAGGCACTCGAGCAGCTCGCTGCGCCCTGCCCCGACCAGGCCGGCGAGACCGAGGATCTCGCCCTTGTGCAGCGTGAAGCCGATGTCCTCGAACTGTCCCGCAACCGTGAGGCCGCGCGCCTTGAGCACGACCTCGTCGGTGGCGCTGGACCGGCGGCGCGCGTCGGCGTCGATCTGCCGGCCGACCATGGCCTCGATCAGCTTGTCCTTGGTGAAGTCGCCGACCGGCGCGGTAACGAGCTTCTCGCCGTCCCGCATGACGGTCACCCGGTCGGCTATCTCCATGATCTCGTTCAGCCGATGCGACACGTAGATCATGCCGATGCCGTCGGCCTTCAGCCGGTTCAGCAGGACGAAGAGGCGTCCGATCTCGTTCTCGGTCAGTGCCGCCGTCGGCTCGTCGAGGATGAGAAACCTGATCCTGCGCGACAGCGACTTGGCGATCTGGACGAGCTGGCGTTGCGCCGGCCCGAGATCGCGCACGATCGTCTCCGGCGAGAAGCTCGCGTTCAGGAGCCCCATCAGCCGCCGAACTTCGGCGTCCATGCCGGCGCGATCAAGAAGCCCGCCTCTGGTCACCCTCTCGTGCCCGAGGAAGATGTTGTCGGCGACGCTGAGCTGCATGACCAGGTCGGTTTCCTGGTAGATGGCGCCGATCCCCAGTTGCTGTCCGATGGCCGGCGTCAGGCTGTCGAACTCCCTGCCGTCGACCTCGATCGAGCCGGAATCGGGCGACTGGGCACCGGTGAGGATGCGGATCAGCGTCGATTTGCCGGCGCCGTTCTCGCCGACGAGGCAGTGGATCTCCCCGCCATGGACGTCGAAGTCGACATCCTTGAGGGCACGCACCCCCGGGAATTCCTTGGAGACGGCGCGGACGCGCAAAAGGGAAGAAGCGGACGGCAGGTCACCCGCCCACTTCTTCCCGTCAGTTGGGGCTGCGCCCGCGCCGGTGGGAGCCAATGCCATATGTCTTGAATGCATAAGCGTCGCGGCGCGGGCCGATGAAGGCAGCCGCGCCGCGGCGATCGCTAGCGTTTAGCAGCAGCCGACGCCGAGGTCCCGAAGCTCCTGCATGCGCTCTTCGACACGAGCGCGATTTGCCGGGGTATGGGCGTCGAAGGTCTCCTTCGGCACGAAGACCAGCGGCTCGACCGGCTTGCCCGCCATGTAGTCCTCGTAGGCCGTCACCGAGTCGGCGCCGAAGAAGGGCGGCGTCTGGACGGACTGGACCATTTCCCCGTCAAGGATGGCCTGGAGCCCGTCGAGCGTGCCGTCCTTGCCCCAGATCCAGCCGAGCAGCTCGTCCCGGCCCGCGGCTTTGATGGCGGCAATGGCGCCGAGAGCAGCGGCGTCGTTGTCGGCGATCACGACATCGACCTCGCCGGCCGGGAACGCCTGGAGCATGTCCTCCATGCACTTTCTGCCGCCTTCGCGGGAGTTGCCGCTATCGCAGTTCGAGAGAAGCTTGATGTCGGGGTAGCCGGCGAAGACCTGCTCCATGCCCTTGCCCTGATCGATGACCGGGGAGGCACCGACATTGCCGGTGATGTGCAGCCATTTGCCGGCGGCCGCACCCTTCTTGTCCTGCAGCTGGGCGACGACGTCCTTCGCCGCGCGAATGCCCGAGTCGACGAAATCGGTGGTGATGACCGAGATCCAGCCGTTGGTCCCGGCTTTGCCCGGCAGGTTCCGGTCCACGACGATCAGCGGCACTTTGGCGGCCGCGGCGAGCCCAGGCACCGGTGCCAGCGCCTCGTATTCGATCGGCGCGACGATCAGGACGTCCGGCTTCTGCGCCAGCAGGTCCTCGACGTCCGCAAGTTGCTTGGCGGGATCCGACTTGGCGTCGGTCCACACGAAATCGTAGCCGGCGTCTTTCCACGCCTGCTCCATCTCCTTGGTATCCATCACGCGCCATTCGTTGGTCATCTCGGCCTGCGAAAATGCGGCCAGCCCCTTGCTCTGGGCCCAGGCACTCGGCGCCACGGCGAGAGCGGCAACGACGACTCCGGCAAGCGCAACGGCATATTTTCTGATCATCGAGATCCTCCTCCTAGACTTTTCGCGGGCAACGCGGCGAGTCGCCGGACGCCACACCTCACACGGCTTTGTGCGTGCGATCGGACTTCTGCGATCCGAATAGTATTAGGTAATACAATTAGCGTGGCGCTGTCAACGCCGATGCAGCCGTCGCGGCGGCTCATTCACGGCCGAAAGGGCGCCGTGGCGAGGTATCGTTCGTGTTTGGAGAAGCGTTCTCGAAAGCCCGCCTGATCTGCGGCAGGCAACTTTGCGGCAGGCGACGTATCGGCTCCGGCGCGAGCCGGCTCAGGCGCGGGCGGACTTCTCGTCGCCGCCGCGAATGCGCTCGATGTCCTTCGACGCGTTGCTGAGCAGCGTGAGGGCCGCGGCCCTTGCCAGGTCCGGCTTTCCGGAAACGATGGCGCTCATCAGGTCGCCGTGCTCGACGATCGCACGCGGGCGGTGCGATCCCTGGGCGGCGATCCCGAACATCTGCTCGAGGGCGAAGCTGAAAAGCTGGCCGATCGGCCAGAAGAACTCGTTGTGGGTGGCGAGATAGATCGACCGGTGGAAGTCGAGGTCCGCCCGCACCCATTTCTCGTTGTCGGATCCCGCGTCGACCATCGCCTGGTAATCGGCCTTGATCTGCTCGCGGTCGCCGGCCTCGGCATGCACGGCGGCAAGCGCCGCCGCCGCGGGCTCGGTCGCGTATCTGAGCTCGAACATCTTCTGCAGGTAGGTTTCGGTGTCCGTCGCCTCGATGCGCCAGCGCATCACATCGAGGTCGAGGTGGTTCCAGTTGGCGCTTTCGCGAACGCGCGTGCCGAGCTTGGGCTGCGAGTCGACCAGCCCCTTGGCGACCAGCCCTCTCACTGCCTCGCGCATCGCGGTTCGACTGACGCCTAGCATCTCGCACAACTGAAGCTCGGGAGGCAGCGACTGTCCCGGCGCATAGTCGCCGCGAACGATCGCCAGACCGAGATCGTCCGCCACCTGGATGTGGAGCTTCTCGCGCGGACGGCCAATCCGCCTCAGGTTTGTGACGCTTGTTATGTCGGCCTCCCGTTTCTTTTCACCAAGACGGCAACATGGCGGAGATCGTGGCTATCACATTTTTTCCGGCCGGATGAACAAATTGTGCAGCCCCGCATCGCCCGCCGACACTCCGTCAGCCGGTCACGCGCATCGACATGCCGCCGTCGATCGTCAGGACCTCGCCGGTGATGAATTCGTTGCCGAGCATCTGCATGGCCGCGAAGGCGACGTCGTCAACGCCGCCTTCCCGGCGCAAGGGAATCCGGCTGCCTATGTTGTGGGCTTTGGCCTGGTCGGTCATGGCCTCATGGAAACGCGTCCGGATGATGCCGGGCGCCAGCACGTTGATACGGATGTTCTCGGGACCGTGATCGAAGGCGAGCGCACGAGCCATCGGGATGAGCGCCCCCTTGACCGTCTGGTAGGCGACCGTACCCGGGCAGCCGCGAATTCCGGCCACCGAGGAGATCAGCAGCACCGCACCGCCCTTCCTGGCAAGATAGGGATGCGCCGCCCTGAACATGTGAAACACCGGGTGGACATGAACGTCGAAGGCGCTCATCCACGTCTCGGGTTCGATCGCGAGCATGGTGCCCGGCGCCGGCCCGCCGGCGGAATGGACCAGGATGTCGAGCCGGTCGTGCCAGGCCGCCGCCTCTTCGACCATGCGGCGCGCAACCGCGGGCTCGCCGACATCGCCGAGGACGAGCAGCACCCTGTCGTCGCCTGCCTCATCCCTCAATGCTTCCGCCTCGTCTGTGGCGTTCCTGCCGCTGATCGCGACGCGCGCACCCTCGTCGAGAAGCGACCGGGCGATGGCCAGACCGATACCGCGCGTGCCCCCCGTGACGAGTGCGACACTTTCCTGAAAATCAAACATTATCTCGTTCCTCGAATTCCGACTTACGCCTTGGCGAGCGGCTGGATCAGCCCAGCGCCCAGTTGGGGATCGCACTGGCCAGCGCAGGAATAAGGATGACCAGTGCGAGGATGACTATTTCGGCGCCGATGAACGGCCAAGCATACTTGACCGTTTCGCCGTAGGGACACTTGGCTATGCTCGACGCGACGAAAAGCAGGACGGCGACCGGTGGCGTCGTCGCGCCGATCTGCGTCGCCATGACCAGGGCGACGCCGAGCTGGAACTGATCGATGCCAAAGGTCGAGCCGATATAGACGGCGATCGGCACCGTGATGATCATCACCGCCATGCTGTCCACGAACATCGTGAGCACCAGCATCGCCGCGACCAGAAGAAGGAAGACCAGCGTCGGTTCCCGGGTGACCGTCAGGATGGAGCCGAGGATGATCTGGTTGAAATTGAGATAGGCGAGGAGCCAGCCAAATCCTCCTGCGATCCCGATAATGCCGGACACCATGCAGGTGGTCACCGCGGCATCCAGAAGGATTTTCGGAAGATCGGAGAGCTTGAGCGTACGGAAGACCAGCGCAGAAACCAGGAAGGAATAGATGCAGGCGACGACGCCCGCTTCGGTCGCCGTGAAAACGCCGCCGAGAATGCCGCCGACGATGATGAGAGGGGCGAGCAGCGCGGCCCAGACGCGAATCAGGGCGGCGACCGCGGCCGATGCCGAGAAATGTCCTTCGCGCTTCTGCAATTCGGGAAACGCGGCCGCGCGGCGCGAATGGAGATAGACCACGCTCATCAGGCCGAGACCGACCAGGATGCCGGGAATGATGCCGCCGAGAAACAACCCGCCTATCGAGACATTCGCCAGCGCGCCATAGACGATCATGGTCATCGATGGCGGAATGATCGCGCCGATCGTACCGCTGGTCGCGGTGACGGCCGCGGCATAGCCGGGCTTGTAGCCTTTCTCCTTCATGGCCGGAATCAGGACGGATCCGATCGCCGAGGTATCGGCGGTCGAGGATCCCGAGACGCCGGCGAAGACCATGGAGGAGACGATGTTGGCGTGGGCAAGTCCGCCGCGCAGATGCCCGACGATCGTCTCGGCGAACTCGACGAGCTGGCGCGAAATCCCGCCGCGGGCCATCAGTTCGCCGGCGAGGATGAAATAGGGCAACGCCAGAAGGCTGAACGAATCGAGCGTCGAGAACATCTTCTGCGGATAGAGCGCCAGCACCAGTTCCGGCACCGCGAGGATGCCGCCGAGCCCGACGAGGCCCAGCGCGAGGATCACCGGGACTCCGGCGAAGATCAGGGCGAGCAGGACGACGAAAAGGATGATGAGCACGGGTCTCAGTCCAGTCCGTAGGTCAGGCCCGGCGGATTGCCGGCGAGGTTGGCGACGATGCGCCTCAGCCCGACAAAGGCCATGTAGAAACCGCCACCCAGCACGCCCCCGTAGACGTAGCTCATCGGCAGGCCCAGGCCGGGGCTGCGCTGGAACTGCAGCACCCGCATGAGCTGGAAGGTGCCGATCAGGAGCGCCACGGCGAGGACCATCCACAGGAGGTCGATCACCAGCACGTAATAGCGCCGATCTTTCTGAGGCAGCATCGCGTGCAGGGTATCCATGCCGATATGCATGCCGCGCCGATAGGCTACCGGAATCCCCAGGAAGACCATCCAGATCTGTCCGTAGCGCTGAAATTCCTCACTCCAGCTGAGAGACAGATTGAGGAAATAGCGATTGAAGATCTGGGCCGCTCCGACAACGACGATCGCGAAAAAACAGGCAATGACGATCGCCTCGACGAGACGGTCAATGGCGGCTGGAAGCGCCTTCATCTTGTCAGCCCCTTGCGTGGAAAGATCGAGAGCGGCGGCGCATGCATGCGCCGCCGCCTTGCGCCGGATCCCGGCAATTCCGCCTACATCGACGCCGCGGCGCGGATGCTCTCGAGGATGTCGGAAGACCCGATCTCCCCGGCCAGTTCATCCTGCAGGGGTTTGGCGGCAGCGACGAAATCCGACGTGTCGACCTCGGTGATCGTCATGCCGACCTCGACCAGCTTGTCGAGCGCCTCCTGTTCGCGACCCGGCGCCATCGCCCGGGCGACTTCGAGCGCAAAGTTTGCCCCGTCCTGGACCACCTTCTGCTGCTCTTCGCTGAGCTGGTTCCACAGCGGAAGCGAATAGGTCATCACGGTCGGCCCGAAGAGATGGCGGGTCAGTGCGACGTGGTCCGTCACTTCGTAGAGCTTGGCCGAATAGACCATCGACGCGGCATGCTCAAAGCCGTCGAGCACCCCCGTCTGAAGCGCGGTATAGACCTCGTTGAACGCCATCGGCGTGGCGTTCGCGCCCATCGCATTGATTGCCGCCACGTAGATCGGGGACTGGATGGTGCGCAGCTTCAGGCCCGCGAGATCGCCGGGTTTGGTCACCTCGACGCCCTTGGTGACAACGTTGCGGTAGCCCCAGGAGAAGCCGAAGCCGAGCACCTTGAAACCGGCAGCCTCGAACTCCGCCCTCAGCACGTCGCCGGCTTCGCCATCGAGCGCGCGGGCGACATGAGCATAGTCCTTCCACAGGAAAGGCAGATCCAGCACGCCGACGCGCTGCACGAATGTGTTGTAGTTGGCGGTGCCGCCGATATGCATCGTGGCGCCCGAACCGAGCTGGAGGGCCTGGATGACGTCCTGGTCGCCTCCGATCTCGCTCGATCCGTAAATCTCGACCTTCAGCGTGTCGCTGTGGCTTTCGACATAGTCCTTGAAGAGAAGCGCCGTGGCGCCGTTATCGTTCTCGAGATCGACCGCCGAGGAAAACCCGAACTTGATCACCGTCGGATCCGCCGCGGCAGCGGGAGCCGCCAGCCCGGCTGCGCAGACGGCCGCGAGAAGCAGATTCTTGAGCATGTTTCTATCCTCCCTTAGTGCTCTTATCGACTATTTCTAATATGTAATACAATACAAGTTTCGAGTCAAAACCGGCGGAGGGAAACCGAAGCTTCCCTGTCGAATATTTCTGCGAAAACAATCAGTTGGTTGTTAGGCTCAACGCGCCGGCCATCACAGGCGGCGGGCAAAGGGGACGCCTCGCCGCAACCCGTCGGCGGGGAGCGGACCTGCCCGCCCGATCCCCCATCCCGGGGGCCCGCGACGACCGCGGGGCGGCCTCATCGGAAGCGGTGATGTCTCAGGGTGGAGCCGTCGTTGCGTCACGCGCGAACCTGCCGTGATGGCAGCCCGCCGCCCGGAGGCAGGCGCCGCGACGGACGTGGCCGGACGTGGGATGCGAACGCGTGGTGCGCCGGAGAGCGCCGGAGCACGAATCGGCGGGGCGGCCCGCGCCTCGCCGCTTCAACGCCTCAGGGCCGCAGCATAGTCACGATCGCCGCGGCCGTTGGACGGCGCTCCCGTCATCGGAGGCAACGTTTCGTTGATGACCAGGATGTGATGGCTCAGCAGATCACAGGCTTCTTCGATGCTGCCGTCCTGCAGCAGATCCCTGATCGCCGTGTGCTCGTGGAACGACTGTTCCCGGTAGCCGCCGGTCCCGCCCTGCAGCCAGACCCTCAGCGCCTCGAGCGCGGACGACGTGAGACCGTAGGCCTTGAGCAGGTAGCGATTGCCGCTGCCGTTCATGATGACCATGTGGAAGGCGCTGTCGGCGCGGCGATAGCCGTCCCATCGCTGCGCGGCGATCGCCCGTGTCATGTCGTCGATCGTGCCGTCGAGGCCGGACAACACGCGCCCCCTGTCCTTCGCCATCGCCTTGCGGAGCGCCTCCGTCTCGAGCAGCGAACGAAACTCGCTCATGTTCCGCACGTCCTCCGCCGATGGATGGAAGACATACGTCCCGGCCTGCGGAACGATCTTCACCAGTCCCATCTCGCGGAGTTGAATGAAGGCCGCCCGCACCGGGGCGCGGCTCATGCCGAGCGCGTCGGCAATCTGCACTTCGGACAGTTGCGCGCCGAATTCCAGGGTGCCCGAGACGATCGCCTCACGGACGGCCTCGAATGCCTCGCGCGTCATCGACATCTGATCGTCACGTCCTGTTCGTCCCCGGCCCGTCTGGCACCGCCACCATCGATATCGGCACTGCGGAACCAATTCCACCGCCCGTTCCGCGCCCGTCTCCCTTTTCCGGAACGACCTGCCGACGCCGGCGGCCCGCACCGCCATCGCAGGGATTCGCGCGCCCATCTCCATCGCATGCCCGATCCGCATTGACAATGCTAGGATACTAGTTTTATTGTAATACATATTAGTTCCGAGAAAGTCCAATAAGCGACTACAGGGAGGAGTGAATGACTAACCGGACAATGCTTCGGATGGCGGTCGGATTCGCCGCTATCATGGCGGCATCCTCGGCTTTTGCGGAGCCCTACAAGATCGCCGTCAGCAACTCCTACATCGGGAACGCCTGGCGCGTTCAGATGATCCAGTTCATGGAATCGTATGCGCAGAAGAAGCTCTCCGATTCCGTCGAACTCATCATCAACAATTCGGGCACGGACGCCCAGAAGCAGATCGCGGTCATTTCGGACATGATCGCCGACGGGGTCGATGCGATCCTGATCAACCCGGCCTCCGATACCGCCCTCAACGGCATCATCGAGGAAGCCTGCGCCCAGGGCATCACCGTCATCGCCTTCGACCAGCCGGTGACGGCGCCATGCGCCTATGTGGTGGCGGTCGAATTCACCGATATCGGTCGCACCCATGCGCGGTGGCTGGCCGAGACGCTGGGCGGCAAGGGCAACGTCGTCATCAATCGCGGCGTCTCCGGCTTCCCGGCCGACACCAACATGAACAACGGCATGCACGAGATCCTCGACGGCTATCCCGACATCAAGGTCGTCGGCGAGGTGTTCGGAAAGTGGGACAACGCCGTCACCCAGCAGGAGCTGACCAAGGTTCTCACCGCCAATCCCCAGGTCGACGGCATCCTGAACCAGTATGGCGCCTATGGTGCCCTGCAGGCGCTGCTCAACCTCGACAGGCCGCTGATCGCCATGTCGGGCCAGGGTGGCAACGGCTGGCGCTCCGCCATGCTCGAGTACAAGGACAAGGGGCTGAAGGGTGTATCGGCCGGTGATCCGGCCGTGGTCGGCGCCTATGCTCTCAAGATCGCCTTTGACATCCTGAGCGGCAACGCGCCCGACTCCCACACCGTGAACGTGCCTATCCCGACGGTCACGACCGACGGGCTCGAGCCCGGCGTCAACGTGTATCCGGATCTCTCTCCCGATCTCGACGCCGACTCCGACATTCCGGGTGCCGCTCTCGGGCTGACCATCCAGGACGGCATCGGCGGCTAGCCGGGCACGAACACGCGTGCCGGGCGACCCTTGCCGCCCGGCACGCGGCAAACCGGACGCACACGCCCCCCCCCCTGTGCGTCCTTTTGGTTTGAAAGATGCGGTGATGTTCAGGATCTCGGAGATATCCAAATCCTTCGGCGCGACACGGGCGCTCGACGGGGTGAGCATGGACGTCGAGCCGGGCACCGTCCTCGGGCTGGTCGGCGAGAACGGCGCC
>JAGRKY010000113.1:6906-8882 GCA_020442095.1 Bauldia sp. | reverse complement strand
AGGTCGAATTCGCCGGCGGTCATCAGCAGCGTCATCGCCAGGGCGATGAGCCCGAGCTCGACGGTGAACACCAGCGTGTTCGAGATGTTGAGCGGCGACAGGAAGGTCGGGTTGATGGCGGTGAAGACGACGAGCTCGACCACGAGGAGGACGAACGGGCCGAACTCCGGCTTGGCGATCAGACGTCGAACCAGCGATTGATGTTCCACAGTGCCTTCCCGGAATGGGCTAGGGACGATCTCTCCCCGGCGCGGCGAAGCTCGCCCGGGCGTTCATTTCGGTTGCGGGGCAGGGCGACCGCGACGGCCGGAGCCGTCGCGGCCAGCATCAACTCTTGCCGGCGATTACTTGCCGGACAGGATGTCGTCGATGAGCTGGGCGCCGTCCTTGTCGTAGAGATTGCCGACCAGCACGTCGAATCCCGGAGGAATGCCGCTCGCGGCCATGGCGGCGAGGGACAGGCCGACATAGCTCGTCGCCTGCGGGTCCTGCCACATCGCGGCGTTGACATAGCCGGTGAGGACTTCCTGGGTGGTGTCGAGCGAGTTGCCCCAGCCGACCACCGGGATCGAGCCCGGCTCCACGCCGACCTGGTCGAAGACGCGCTTGATCGATCCGGTGACGAGGTCGCCGAGGCCGATGATCGCCGTCACCTTGTCGCGATTGGCGGTGAGGTAATCGGACATGCGGGTGATCACTTCGGCCTGGTCAAGCGTGTTGTCGGTGACTTCCCAGGTGATGTTGAGCGGCTTGAAGACGCTCGCGATGCCTTCTTCTTCCTGGACGCCATAGGTGGCGCCGGGAACCTCGACGGGCATCCAGACGAAATCGCCTTCCTTCACCAAGCCGTTGTCGACCAGATACTGCGCCCACTTCTGGCCGGTGACGACCAGATCCATGCCGACATAGGAGTCGAAATTGACGGTCGGATCGGGCGTGTTGATGTTGATCACCGGGATGCCGGCGGCGTGGGCCTCGTCGACCACCTCGACCATCGAGCCCGGATCCGGGCTGGTGGTGACGATGGCGTCGGCGCCTGCGGCGATGGCCGCGCGGACCGCTTCCTGCTGCGAAGGAACGTCGCCGCTGTGGAAGGAGGTGTTGACCGTATTGCCGGTGTCTTCCGCCCACTGGTTGGCGCCCTGGAGGAAGTAAGTCCAGACCGGATCTGCCGGGCCGCCGTGAGAAATCCAGTAATAGGTCTTGGCAAAGGCGTCGGCCGACAGCGGTATTGTCAGCGTCATCGCAGCGCCGACAAGAAGACCTGTCACTCTCTTGAGCATGCGGGTTTCCTCTCCTTCAGATATTTTTATGGGTTCCGCATTGAGCGGAACGGGCCAACAACTCTGGCACGGAGAAGCCCTTCGCCGCTAGAGGCGAGAATGATGGAAATCTACCAATAAATACCGGCCGCTATTCCCGGACGAAGGTGCCGAGGCCGTTGACGTCGTAGAAGTCGAGGACGACCTTCCGCGCCTTGCCGTCGTCGCCGACCGAGAAGGTTGCCCCGGCGAGGCCGTTGCCGTTTTCGCCGATCGTCAGGAAGCTGAAGGTGTCGCCGTTATAGGGGGCGAGGGCGAAGGTCACCGGCTTGCCCGCCGGTCCGAAGATCATCGACAGCGAGTCGCCTTTCGCGGTGACCACCAGCGGCCCGTAATAGCTGTTGCCGTAGGTTCCGGCATAGGCGTCGAGGGCGCGCGGCGGCTCGGCGCTGGTCGGGCGTTCGCCATAGTCGACCGCCGGCGCCTCGGCGGCCAGCATCGCATCGAAGACCTGGCCGAGGAAGCCGACCCAGTCGACCGACTGGCGGCCGTTGGTGGCGACGTCGACGAAGGCTTCGCCGACCGCTTCCGCGACACCGATCGGCTGACCGTTGGTGAGGGTCACGATCCCGAGGTCCTCGCCGGGAAGGAAGAGCACGTTGGTACCGGTGCCGAGGTTGAAGGCGCCCGAATGCCCGATCCGGGTGCGGCCCT
>JAGRKY010000113.1:0-6847 GCA_020442095.1 Bauldia sp. | reverse complement strand
GGGATCACCTGCGGCTCGTGGGTGGCGGCGAGCGCGTCGGCGTCGACGATCTTCTTCCCGTCGAGCGTGCCATCGCCAAGCTGGAGGCGCATGAATTTCAACATGTCGTTCAGCGAGGCGCTGCCTCCGCCGGCCGGCGCCTCGGCGTCCGGCTGACGATCGTAGAGCGGCGCCCAGGTTCCGTCGGGAAGCCGCTTGTGGATATGGGCGCGATCCTCATGGGCGAGATAGTCGGCATGGCGATAGCTGGTGTCGGTCATCCCGGCCGGCTTGAACAGCACCTCCTCGGCAAGCTCCTCCCAGCCCTTGCCGGCGGCAACGGCGGCGGCGACGCCGCCCGCGGTGTAGCCGAAGTTCGAGTAGTGGTAGGTCGAGCGGAAGGGATCGAGCGGCTGCTGGGCGATGTGGGACAGGATGTAGTTGCGGCCGAAGCCGAGATCCTCGAGCAGGTCGCCGGCGCCGGTGCGCAGCCCGCTGCGGTGGGAAAGGAGATCGGCGAAGGTCGCGTGCTCCGTGACATAGGGATCCGACAGCGCGAAGGCGGGATTGAGCGGCTTGACCGGGTCGTCCCACTTGAACATCCCGTCACCGACGAGCTTGGCGACGATGGTCGAGGCGATCGGCTTCGAGACCGAGGCGAGCATGAACACCGTGTCGGGATCGATGTCGCCATGCTTGCCGACCTCGCGGATGCCGAAGCCCTTCGCATAGACGACCTTGTCCTTGTAGACGACGCCGACGGCGAGGCCCGGCAGCCCGGTCCGTTTCATGGCATCGGTGACGATGCCGTCGAGCGCCGCCACCGCCTTGTCGATGCCTTTCTGGTTGATGAGCGGCGGAACCGGCGCGACCGGGGCCGGAAGCAGCGGCTTGTCGTTA
Organism: Bauldia sp.; assembly: GCA_020442095.1. The sequence goes on along the minus strand of JAGRKY010000113.1, from coordinate 5,968 downwards.
TCCTTTGCGAGGGCAGGCGTCGCCACCATGGCGGCGCCGACGAGACAGGCAGCCGCAAGGGCGCCGATCCTTCGAATTCCTGTGCCGCCGATGATCATTGCTGCCTCCTTGCAAGTTCCGCTGGATGGGCCGGACCTAGTATCGGCCATCCTTCGCCGAACGAAATGACACCGCAATCGTTATCAGGGTGCAAACGTCATCGCGGCCGGCCGGAGAGGTCAGGCATTCGCACCCCGGATCGCGTCGATGACCGCGTCGGTGACCTGTTCGGTAGTGGCGTTTCCTCCGAGATCGCCCGGCAGCGCGTCGCCGGCGCGGGTCACCGCCTCAATCGCCAGCATCAGCCGGCGGGCGGCGGTCGGCTCGCCGAGATGGTCGAGCATCATCACCATGCTCCAGAAGGTGCCGAGCGGATTGGCGACGCCCTTGCCGGCGATGTCGAAGGCGGCCCCATGGATCGGCTCGAACATCGAGGGAAACCGCCGCTCGGGATCGAGATTGGCGGTCGGCGCGATGCCGATGCTGCCGGCGAGAGCAGCCGCGAGGTCGCTGAGGATGTCGGCATGGAGGTTGGTGGCGACGACGACGTCGATGCTCCTCGGATCGCGCACCATGCGCACCGTCATCGCGTCGACGAGCATCTTGTCGGTGGTGACGTCCGGATAGGCCCTGGCGACCTCCGCCGCGACCTCGTCCCACAGGACCATGCCGTGGCGCTGGGCGTTCGACTTGGTGACGACGGTGAGCTGCTTCCGCGGCCGCGACCGCGCCAGCTCGAAGGCGAACCGCATGATCCGCTCCACCCCGTGCCGGGTGAACATCGCCACCTCGGTGCCGACCTCTTCGGGTTGGCCGCGATGGGTGCGGCCACCGACGCCGGAATATTCGCCCTCGCTGTTCTCGCGGACGATGACCCAGTCGAGATCGTCGGGTCCGACGCCGGCGAGGGGGCTGACCAGGCCGGGCAGGACCCGGGCCGGCCGGACGTTGGCATACTGGTCTAAGCCCTGGCAGATCCTGAGCCTGAGACCCCAAAGCGTGACGTCGTCCGGAATGCCGGGATCGCCAACCGCCCCGAACAGGATCGCGTCGAGGTCGCGGATCCGGTCGAGCCCGTCGTCGGGCATCATCCTGCCGGTCTGGCGATAATGGTCCGAGCCCCAGGGCAGGGTCGTCGCGACCACCTCGAAATCGCCGGCGCGCAGGGCGAGCGCTTCGAGCACGCGCAGGCCGGCCGGAACCACCTCGGTTCCGATCCCGTCGCCCGGAATGGCTGCGATCCTGTATTGGCGCACGCGCCGTCCTCCCTTTGTCCGGCCATGCGGCCGGTGATGTTTTTGTGTCTTTCGTCCGACGTCAGCTTACTGGCATTTCGGCCCGCCGCGTGACAAGACGGGAGGCATGAGCGAGGAAAGCGATCTTCCGCCGCGCGAGTCGATGGATTTCGACGTGGTCATCGTCGGTGCCGGGCCGGCCGGGCTCGCCGCGGCGATCCGCCTGAAGCAGGTGGCGCCGGACCTCTCGGTGGTGGTGCTCGAGAAGGGCTCCGAGGTCGGCGCGCATATCCTCTCCGGTGCGGTGATCGACCCGGCCGGCCTCGACCGCCTGCTGCCGGAATGGCGGGAGGAGGAGCACCCGCTGACGCAGCCGGTGCTGGCCGACCGCTTCCTGTGGATGGGGCCGGCAGGGACGGTCCGGCTCCCCAACTGGCTGATGCCGCCGCTGATGAACAATCACCGCAACTACATCGCCTCGCTCGGCGAGGTCTGCCGCTGGCTCGCCGAAAAGGCGGAAGCGGCCGGCGTCGAGATATTCCCTGGCTTTGCCGCGACCGAATTCCTCACCGACGCGGACGGCGCGGTCGTCGGGGTCGCGACCGGCGACATGGGGATCGGTCGGGACGGCGCGCCGAAGCCGTCGTTCCAGCGCGGCATGGAGCTGAGGGCCAGCTACACCCTGATCGCGGAGGGCGCGCGGGGCTCGCTTGCCAAGCAGTTGATCGCCCGCTTCGGACTCGACCGGGATTGCGAGCCGCAGAAATACGGCCTCGGCATCAAGGAGCTTTGGCGGGTCCTGCCGGAGAACCACAAGCCGGGGCTCGTCCAGCATTCCTTCGGCTGGCCGCTCGACAACCGCACCGGCGGCGGCTCCTTCCTCTACCACTACGGCGACAACCTCGTGGCGGTCGGCTTCGTCGTCCACCTCAACTACGCCAATCCGCATCTCTCGCCCTTCGGCGTCTTCCAGCAGTTCAAGACCCATCCCGCCATCCGTGCGGTCCTCGATGGCGGCGAGCGGCTCTCCTACGGCGCGCGGGCGATCACCGAAGGCGGCTGGCAGTCGGTGCCGAAGCTCGTCTTCCCCGGTGGCGCGCTGCTCGGCTGTGCCGCCGGCTTCGTCAACGTGCCGCGCATGCGCATCAAGGGCAGCCACAACGCCATCCTCTCCGGCATGCTCGCCGCCGAGCACGCCGCGGCGGCGCTCGGCGACGGCCGCGCCCATGACGAGTTGACCGCCTACGAGGAGGCCTGGCGGGGCTCGGCGATCGGCCGGGATCTCCGCCCGGTTCGCAACGTCAAGCCGCTCTGGTCGAAGCTCGGGACGCTCGGCGGCATCGCGCTCGGCGGCCTCGACATGTGGCTGAACACGATCGGCCTCTCGCTCTTCGGCACCATGGGCCATGGCAAGCCCGACTACGCCGCGACCCATGCGGCGGCGAAGGAGAGGGCGCTCGACTATGAGAGACCGGACGGAACCCTGACCTACGACCGGGCGTCGTCGATCTTCGTTGCCGGCGTCAGCCACGACGAGGACCAGCCGCCGCATCTCCGGGTCCGCGACATGGCCCTGCAGAAGACCTCCGAGCACGACATCTTCGATGGACCATCCGCCCGCTACTGTCCGGCCGGCGTCTATGAATGGGTCGGCGAAGGTGAATCGCTTCGTTATCAGATCAACGCAACCAATTGCATTCACTGCAAGACTTGCGACATCAAGGACCCCAATCAGAACATCGATTGGGTGCCGCCGGAAGGCGGCGGCGGGCCGAATTACCGCGGGATGTGAACGGCGAAGGTCGTTTCGCTGCCTTGCCGGCCTGTGCTAGAGAGCAGGCTCCCCTCCAGGCGAAATCCGACAATGACCGAACTCCCGACCAGTATCGATGAAACATTGACGCTTCTGCGCGACGGCGGCTACGTGCCGGACCGCGCGCTCGCCACCGTCCTCTTCCTGTCGCTGAAAATGGGGCGACCGCTGTTCCTCGAAGGTGATGCCGGGGTCGGCAAGACGGAAATCGCCAAGGTCCTGTCGGAGCAGCTCGGACGCCGCCTGATCCGGCTCCAGTGCTACGAGGGCCTCGATACGGCGAGCGCCGTCTACGAGTGGAACTATGCGGCCCAGATGATCGAGATCCGCGCGGCCGAAGCGACCGGCGACATCGACCGCGAGCACCTTGTCGAGGACGTCTTCTCGGAACGCTTCCTGATCCGCCGGCCGCTGCTCCAGGCGCTCTATCCGGACCCGGCCGGCCCGCCGATCCTGCTGATCGACGAACTCGACCGCGCCGACGAGGCCTTCGAGGCCTATCTCCTCGAGATCCTCGCCGACAACCAGGTGACCATCCCCGAGCTCGGCACCATCCGCGCCGAGCATCCGCCGATCGTCATCGTCACCACCAACCGCACGCGCGAGATCCACGACGCGCTGAAGCGGCGCTGCCTCTACCACTGGATCGACTATCCGGACTTTGCCCGCGAGCTGGAGATCGTCAGGACCCGCGTGCCGGCGGCCGACAAGCGGCTGTCGAAGGAGATCGTCGCCTTCGTCCAGCGGCTCCGCAAGGAGGAGCTGTTCAAGAATCCGGGCGTCGCCGAGACCCTCGACTGGGCGACGGCGCTGACCGACCTCGACCGCAAGTCCCTCGACCCGGAGACCATCGCCGAGACGCTCGGCGTCCTTCTCAAATACCAGGACGACATCGGCCGGATCGATGCCGGGCGCGCCGGCGAGCTTCTCACCGAGGTGAGGGCGGACGCCGCCGAATGAACGACGGGCAGCTCGCCGCGAACATCGTCCACTTCGCTCGCACGCTGCGCCGCGCCGGGCTCCCGGTCGGGCCCGCTGCCGTCGTCGATGCGATCAGGGCGGTCGAAATGGCCGGGTTCAGTTCGCGCGCCGACTTCTACTGGATCCTCCATTCGATCTTCGTCAGCCGCCACGATCACCACCCGATCTTCGACCAGGCCTTCGAGCTCTTCTGGCGGACTCGCTGGCCGGACCAGACAGGCGCTTCTTCGGGCGGGGACGGCGAGGATCGCGAGCCGGGCTCGCCGCCGGCCGCCCGCCGTATCGCCGAGGCGCTGCTCGGTGGCATGGATAAGCCCGGCGCCGAGAAGCGGACCGAGGTCGAGATCGACGCCCGGCTGACGGTCTCGGAAATGGAGGCGCTGCGCCGGCGCGACTTCGCCCAGATGGACGCGGCCGAGATCGCGCGCGCCGAGCGGCAGATCGAGAATCTGCGCCTGCCGGAGGACAGCGTCGCCTCGCGACGGGCGATGGCCGCGCAGGGCGGCACGATCGATCCGCGCCGGACGCTGCGGTCGAGCCTGCGTTCCGGCGGCGACATGATCCTGCTGCGCCACCGGCAGCCGCGGCCGGTCCACCCGCCGATCGTCGTGCTCTGCGACATATCCGGATCGATGAGCCCCTATACGCGGGTGCTCCTGCACTTCACCCATGTCCTCGGCCGGCAGCGCCGCGTGTCGGCCTTCCTGTTCGGGACGCGGCTCACCAACGTCACCCGGCAGCTTCGCTATCGTGATCCCGACGAGGCGCTTGCCGCCTGTTCCGACACCGTCGCCGACTGGTCGGGCGGAACCCGCATCGCGTCGACGCTGGAGGACTTCAACCGGCACTGGTCGCGCCGCGTGCTCGGGCAGGGGGCGATCGTCCTCCTGGTCACCGACGGGCTGGAGCGCGACGGCGTCGAGGACCTGGCGCGACAGATGGATCGCCTGCATCGCTCCTGCCGGCGGCTGGTCTGGCTGAACCCGCTCCTTGGCTTCGAGGGCTTCGAGGCAAAGGCGCGCGGCATCAGGGCGATGCTCCCCCATGTCGACGAATTGCGATCCGTGCATTCGCTGGCGGCGGTGGAGGATATCTGCCGGGCGCTCAGCGGCGACGCGGCGCCGGCGGCCGATCCCCGCGCCTGGCTGCGGGCCGCCTGACCCGGCCTTGGCGTTTCGGCGGACGTCGTTATATTCAGTTGGGAATATCGCTGACGAATGGAGGCGAAGATGGAGAATGCAACCGCAGCCGAGCGGACGCTGGACGTCCTGGCGACGGCCGAAGGATGGCGCAACGCCGGGCGCGAGGTGGCGATCGCCACGGTGATGGAGACCTGGGGCTCGGCGCCACGCCCGGTCGGCAGCCACCTCGTCGTCGATAGCGACGGCAATTTCGAGGGATCGGTGTCGGGCGGCTGCGTCGAGGGCGCCGTGGTTGCCGAGGCCGCCGACGTGATCGCCGACGGCAAGCCCCGCATGCTCGAATTCGGCGTCGCCGACGAAACCGCCTGGCGGGTCGGCCTGTCCTGCGGCGGCCGCATCCGGGTCTATGTCGAGAAGCTGGACTAGCGCCACCGCGATCCGGCGACGAAGAACGAAACTCAAGCAAGCCAACCGGCCGGCGGCGAAATGAAACTCGATACCCTGAAGCAACTGAATGCGGCACGCGACGCGCGCGAGGCCGCGATCCTGATCACCGACGTGACGACCGGGGAAGAGCGGCTCGTCCTCGAGAAGGAGGGCTATGCGGGCGATCCTCTCGAAGAGGAAATCGCCAAGCGATTCCGGTCCGGCAGCTCGGGCATGCTGAAGCGGGAGGATGCCGGCGATCTCTTCTTCACCGTCAGCGTGCCGCCGCCGCGGCTGGTGGTGATCGGCGCCGTCCATATCAGCCAGGCGCT
>JAGRKY010000112.1 GCA_020442095.1 Bauldia sp. | reverse complement strand
ACCTCGCCTCGACCTTCTCGCTCGACCTCGTCGACTGGTGGATGTTCGTCATCGATGTTGCCCAGGGCGACGACATCCCGCGCAAGCGCGGGCCCGGAATCCTCCAGTGCGATCTTCTGGTCATCAACAAGACCGATCTCGCGCCTTACGTCGGCGTGGATGCGGAGTCGATCCTCGCCGAGGCGACCGCCGTCCGCGGTGGCCGGGCGACTATCGCCTGCCAGTGTCGCGGCGACAGCGGCAATGCCGGGCTCCGGGCGGTGGCCGCGGTGATCGGCGAGGACGTCCTCTTCCGCAAGGCGGAGGCAGCATCGTGACGGCGCTCCAGCACAGCGCCGCCTTCGTGGCCGCGCCGCGCGTCGGCGCTCCGGCAGCACGGCGACCGTTGCGGACCGAGGCTTCGCTGCGCTTCCGTCAACGCGGCGGGCGGACATTCCTCGCCGGCCAGTTCACGCCGCATCCTTTTCACATCACGCGCCCCTTCTATCGGCCCGACGATCCGCCTGGGATGGCGACGCTCTATCTCCAGTCGTCCTCAGGCGGCCTCTACGGCGACGACGTCCTCGATCTCACGATCGCGGCCGAAACCGACGCCCGGGCCCACGTCACCTCGCAGGCCTCTACCATGGTCCCGGCATCGCTCGGCGGCCGGGCGCGGCTTGCGGTCCACCTGAGGGCCGATGCGGGTGCAACCCTCGAATACGTTCCCGACCCGCTGATCGTCTTCGACGGCGCCGACGCGGAGACGTCCCTCGATGTATCGCTGGCGCCGGGGGCGCGGGCGATCGTCGCCGATGCGATCCTGTTGCACGACCCGACGGGGAAGCGACCGGCTTCCGGGCGCTGGCAGAACACGATCACCGTCTCCGTCGACGGCGAGCCGATGCCGCGGCTCATTGAGCGGCAATGCCTCGGCCTCGGCGATCCGCTCGCCTTCGGCCTGCGGCGGGACACCGGGCCGGGCGCGATGGGGCCCTGCTATGGCGCCCTCTATTGCCTAGGCATCGACACAGCGGTCGCCGCCGGGGCGCTTTCAGCCGGACTGGCTGCGCTCGCCGGGGCCGGCTCGCCGGCGGGCGAGGCGCGCTGGATCTACTGGGGCGTCAATCCGCTCACCGCGAAGGGGATCGTCGGTGCGCGATTCCTCTGTGGCGACGGCGTGATGCTGAGCGCCGCACTCGAGGCAGCCTGGGCGGCGGCGCGCCGCGCTAGCGGAGCCGCTCAGCCGTCACAGCGGCGGAAGTGAAGTGCCGATGATGAATCCGCATCCATCGCTCGACCATCCGGGACTGATCGTCAGTCCGCCCTGCGCTGCCCTGACCCGGCGACCGTCATCGCTGCGCGACATGCAATCCGGCCGCCTCGACCAACCCCCCATGAAAACCCGAAGCCCGAAGGGAGCAGACCATGTATCACGGCGACATATCGAGCAGTAACGACACGGTTGGCGTCGCAGTCGTCAACTACAAGATGCCGCGCCTTCACACCAAGGAAGAGGTGCTGGCCAACGCCCGAAACATCGCAGAGATGCTGAAGGGGATGAAGATCGGATTGCCGGGCATGGACCTCGTGATCTTCCCCGAATATTCGACCCACGGCATCATGTATGACGAGAAGGAGATGTACGAGACGGCCTCGACGGTACCCGGCGAGGAGACGGCGATCTTTGCCGAAGCCTGCAAGGAGGCCAATGTCTGGGGCGTCTTCTCGCTCACCGGCGAGCGCCACGAGGACCATCCCAACAAGGCGCCCTACAACACCCTCATCCTGATGAACAACAAGGGCGAGATCGTCCAGAAATACCGGAAGATCATGCCCTGGGTGCCGATCGAGGGCTGGTATCCCGGCAACTGCACCTACGTGTCGGAAGGCCCGAAGGGCATGAAGATCAGCCTGATCATCTGCGACGACGGCAACTACCCGGAAATCTGGCGCGATTGCGCCATGAAGGGTGCCGAGCTGATCGTCCGCTGCCAGGGCTATATGTACCCGGCCAAGGACCAGCAGGTGATCATGGCCAAGTCGATGGCCTGGGCGAACAACGTCTATGTCGCGGTGGCCAATGCGGCCGGCTTCGACGGCGTCTATTCCTACTTCGGTCACTCGGCCATCGTCGGCTTCGACGGCCGCACGCTCGGCGAATGCGGCGAAGAGGAGATGGGCATCCAGTATGCGCAGCTCTCGGTCTCGGCGATCCGCGACGCCCGGTCGACCGGACAGTCGCAGAACCACCTCTTCAAGCTCCTCCATCGCGGCTATACCGGCCTCATCAACTCCGGCGAGGGCGACAAGGGTCTCGCGGCATGCCCGTATGACTTCTACACGAAATGGGCAACCGACCCGGAGGGCACCCGCGAGATGGTCGAGGCGTTGACACGGCCGACCGTCGGGACCGAGGAATCCCCGATCAAGGGAATTCCCAACCAGAAGACGGCGGCACATCGCTGAGCGAAGACAAATGGCGGAACCCGCCTGGGTGGGTTCCGCCATTGGCATCGGCCGGGAGTGACTCACGCCGGGGCGAGCGCGCACGCCGGGGTCACGGTCCGGTCCTGAATTGGAAGGACGGCGCCTATGGTGCTCGACGAATATCGGATTACCTCGGAACCCTATTACCGGCCGGTCGGGCGCGAGATCGCTCAGTTCGAGGCGGCCTATGCGAGCCGCCTGCCGGTGATGCTCAAGGGGCCGACCGGCTGTGGCAAGAGCCGGTTCATCGCTCATATGGCCTGGCGGCTCGGCCGGCCGCTGATCACGGTTTCCTGTCACGAGGACATGACCGCGTCCGATCTCGTCGGCCGCTTCCTGCTCGAGGGAGATGCCACGGTCTGGCATGACGGGCCGCTGACCCGCGCCGTCCGCGAAGGCGCGATCTGCTACCTCGACGAGATCGTCGAGGCGCGCCAGGACACGACGGTGGTCATCCACTCGCTGACCGATGACCGGCGGATCCTGCCCCTGGAGAAGAAGAACGAGCTGGTCACCGCGGACCCGGATTTCCAGCTCGTCATCTCCTACAATCCCGGCTACCAGTCGGTGCTCAAGGACCTCAAGGAATCGACCAAGCAGCGCTTCTGCGCGATCGATTTCGGCTATCCCGAACCGGCGATCGAATCCGAGATCGTCGCCGCCGAGTCGGCGGTCGAGCCAAAGCTCGCGGCGAAGCTGGTGCAGATCGCGGAGCGCTCGCGCAATCTCAAGGGCCATGGCCTGGAGGAGGGCGCTTCGACGCGGATGCTGGTCCATGCCGGCAAGCTGGTCGGCAACGGCATTCCGCTCGGCGAGGCCTGCACGATCGCGCTGGTCCAGCCGATCACCGACGATCCCGACATGCGCGACGCGCTCGAAGCGGCGATCAGCGCCTGCATCTGAACAAGAGGTCACATTGGCCGCCAGAGAGACCGGTTTCCTGAAACTCGTCGACGAGGCGACCCCGGCCCCGGCCGAAGCGGCTGCATTGCTGCGCAAGGCCTTTCCCGAACCCTATGCGGCTGCCTGGCTGAGGGCCGTCGCCAAGCTGCGCGATGCCGGCTATGGCCAGTCGGTGGTCGGAACCTATGAGCTCCATGGGCCCCGGATCGCGCTGCTGGTCGGCCCGGAGCCGGCGATCGAGATGGCGGACCTCGTCTCGACGCTGGCGATCCGTTCCGGCCGCCGCGCGGCGGAATGCCTGTCGGTTGCCGGTGAAGGCGTCGCCCGCCGTTTCGCCGATGCCGATGCCTTCCGGCGCTGGCTCGCCATCGTCACGCGCTTCGTCGGGCTTGCGCCGGAGTCGGCGGCCAGCGTCCTCGATCGCATGGATTCGCTCCTCGTACGGTTGTCGCTCGGCTCGCTCGAGAGCTGGCTGCTTGCCGGCATCCGCGGCGCCGGCAACGAGGTGGAACGTCGTCGCGAATTCTTTCTGATCGGCCATCCCGAGGCCGAGCGCTTGCTGAGGCGCGAAGCCGGCGAAGTGATCTTCGCCGACATGGACCGGCGGATGAAGGCCTATGTCGACGCGCTCTTTGGCGTGCGCGTGCCGATCCGCGAGCCGGCCGCCGGGGCGCCCGAGGCCTCCCGCCGCCGGACGAGCTTCAGCGAGGGCCTGATCCGCATGCCGCCGACCTATCCCGGCTTTCGCGGCGACCAGGCGGAGACGGTGTTCCGGGCGGCGCTCGCTCATATCGGCGCCCATTATCGCCATTCGGGCGGGCGCTTCCCGATCGGCAAGCTGAAGCCGATGCAGGTGGCCCTGGTCTCGCTGATCGAGGACGCGCGGGTCGAGTATCTGGCGATGCGCGACTTTCCCGGGCTCGCGCGGCTGTGGAAGCCGTTCCACGTCGCCGAGGCCGCTGGCGGGCTCGTCGCCCAGACGCTCTTCGCGCGCCTCTCCCGGGCACTGATCGATCCCGATTTCGACGACGGCGACACCTGGGTCCGCAAGGGGCGCGCGATGTTCGTCGAACGGCTGGGCCGGATCGACGACCCGGCGATCTCGCGCGAGATCGGCAATATCCTCGGAAACGATCTCGGTCAGATGCGGATCCAGTTCAACGCAAAGACCTATGTCGTCGAGCCGGCCTATCGCGACGACAATCTCGGTCTGTGGGACATGGGCGATGAGCAATCGCCGCCGACCGAGATGCAGGAGGTGATCTACGAGTCGGTGAAGCTGACCCGGACCGAAAATCCGGAAGAGCAGCCGCCCGACCGCGAGCGCCAGGAACCCGAGCAGGGCGAGGCCGGGCAGCGCACGGCGCGGCTCGCCGAGGAGCCCGAGGAACTGGGCATGCCGGTCGCCCGCTATCCGGAATATGACCACCTCACCGGCCGCGAACGGGCCGAGTGGACGACAGTCCTCGAATATCGCCCGCGGCCCGGTTCGCTCGATGTCGCCGAGGCGATCCTCGAGCGCAACCAGGTGCTGGTCGACCGGATTGCAGGCCTGATCCGCTCGGCGAAGGTCAGCCGCCCGCAGCGCTTGCGCCGCCAGATTGACGGCGAAGCGCTCGACATCGACGCGGTGATCGACGCGGCGATCGCCCGGCGCGGCGGCGATGTGCCGGACCCGCGCGTCTACCAGACGATGGCGCGGCGCTACCGCGACCTCTCGGTGCTGGTCCTGCTCGACGTCTCCCAATCGACCCGCGACCGGGTCAAGGGCCATGTCATGTCGGTCCTCGACCTCGAGCGCGAGGCGACGCTGCTCCTCGCCTATGCGATGTCGGAGATCGGCGATCCCTTCGCCATCGCCGCCTTCTGCTCCAACCAGCGCGATGATGTCCGCTACATGCGGGTCAAGGATTTCGGCCAGCCCTACGATGCCGGGGCGGTCGCCTCGCTGGTCGGGCTCCACCCCGGCTATTCGACCCGGCTTGGCGCGGCGCTCCGCCATGCCGGGGCGGACCTCAGGGCGCAGCACACCCATCGCCGGCTGGTGCTGGTGATCTCCGACGGCGAGCCCTCGGATGTCGACTGCCCGGATCCGCGCTACCTCGTCGAGGACGCGCGACGCGCGGTGCAGACGCTTGGGGCCCAGGGCATCGACGTCTTCTGCGTCGGCCTCGATTCCGGCGGTGATGCCTATCTCGCCCGGATCTTCGGGCGGAACGTCACCCAGCTCGACCGGATCGAGCGCCTGCCGGAGCGGCTGCCGATGCTCTATCTCCGGCTCACCGCCTGACGGGTCGGAGGCGCTGCGGCAGACAGGCTGAAACCGGACAGGGAGGGACCGGCCATGATCGAACTCACCGCCGATACGTTCCACAAGGCCATGGCCGACAACCCCGCCATCGCCTGCATCCTCCATCACGGCGCCGTCGACGCCGCCATGGAGAAGGCCGCCGGCGCGGATGCCGGGAGCTTACCTTATGCCTGGGTCCACATCGACGTCGACGCGGCGCCCGGCATCGGCGCGATGTTCGGCGTTGCCGAGGACGAGCCGCATCTCCTCGTCATGCGCGAAGGGGTCGTGCTCTATTGCCGGGCCGTCTATTCCGCGTCTCCCGAGGCGACCCGGGCGATGCTGGAGAAGGCCGCCCAACTCGACATGAGCAACATACGGCGGGAGGTCGACCAGGGGCGGCTTGGCCGCGACGCGCTTGCCCACCGCCGTGCCTGCCCGACCACCTGGCGGACGCGCTGAGCCTCAGCGGATCAGCTTGCTGAGCGTCTGGAAGGACGGCGCGGCCGAGGTCCGCATCCACTCGAACACCACCATCTCGGTGGTGACGATCGAGATGCCGCGATGACCCGAAGAGGTGGATACCGCGTTTCAGTCGCTGCTTTGATAGGAACTGAGCATCAATTCCGCGTTCTGCGGCTTTGCATCCAGACGCCCTGCCTCGATTTCCAGGGCGATTTCGACCACGCGCCTGTTGATCGGCGCGTCACGGCCAAGTGCCTGCAGCGTTTCAACAACGACGCCATTCACTTCCTGGACTTCGGCGCGCCTGCCTTTGCGCCAGTCCTGCAGCGAAGTGGTCAGCGTGTCGTCGCGCGAGTAGGTGGTGAGGACCTTCTCGAAGATCTGGTCGACATAGCGCTCGGGATGGTTGGTCATCACCGGCGGCATCCCGATGATCGGCATGATGGTCGCTCCGTCCGCCATGGCCGCCTCCATTGCCTCGTATCCGGCGGCGCGCATCATTTCGAGCATGCCCGGCGCCCTCGCCGCTTCTCTCAGGCAGGTGTTGACGATCGCCGAGGGGATCAGTTCGGCCGCGTTGACGACGAGCTTCATCCACTTGGAGGAGTGAATGTCGTCGGTCACGACGACCGTTCCCGAGTTCCGCAGCAGGTTCGCCACGTCCTCCACGCGGTGCTGCTGGGCGGGATCGACCGCCCCCATCGTGAACCAGGACTCGTCGTGATCGTTCTGGCGGTTGGTGACGCCCGGCTCCCACATGTTGGAGGCGATCTGGATGACTGCGCCGATCGTCCGCTCGGGCCCGACGACCCCCGCGATATCCAGGTGGGTCATCCCGTTTTGCAGCCCGACGACGAAACCGTCGGGGGCGAGGACCGGCTTGATGAGTTCGCACGCCCATTTGGTGTCATAGGCCTTGACCACCAGGAACACGACGTCGAACGGCTCCTTGATCTCCGCGACCTCGCAAAGATGGAGTGCCTTCACCGCGGTGTGGATCGTCCGGGTCGGCATATGGACGGTGATGCCCTTCTCGCGCATGGCCTCGACATGGGCGGGCCACTGGTCGATGAAGGTCACATCCAACCCCGCAAGGGCGAAGTCGGCGGCAACGGAGGCGCCTTGGGCTCCGGTACCGAGAAATGCGATCCGTGGGGTGTTACCGATCCTCGACGACAACGTGACTCTCCAAGATTTCGTTACTGCCCCTGATGGGTGCGAGTGCCGATGCCATTTTCCAAAAAAATGACATGACGTCAATAAATTCCAAACTGCTAGGATTCTGCGTCGATCGGCGTGGCCGTTTCGAAGCGACTCTGAAGGATGATATCGACGGTCGTCTGGTAATGGGCCGACAGGAGCACCTGGATCTGGTCCGCATCGCCCGCGAGGTAGGCATCTAGGATTTCGCGGTGTTCGGCCTTCTCCTTCCGCTGCGGATAGACCGCGGCGGCGAGCAGTCGGTAGCGCTCGGCGAGATCGAAGAGATGCTCGCAAGACCGGAGGATCCACTTGAGCTTGCAGCCGGCGACCAGCGCCATGTGGAAAGCCCGGTGCCGCTTCTCCCATTCCGGATTCCGCTCGCGGGTCTCCTCCCGCAGATAGCGGTTCTCCTTGCTGAGGCGATGGAAGGCGAGGACAAGCTGTTCCTCGAATTCCACGTCCTGTGCGGCAATTGCCTCGCGCACCGCGAGGCCCTCGATCAGGACCCGCGTCCGGACGAGTTCCAGGAGTTCGTCGCGGCTGATCTCGGCGACGCGGAAGCCCTTCTGTTCTTCCCGCACCACCCAGCCATCGGCGTCGAGCCGGCTCAGCGCCTCACGGATAGGGCTTATCCCTGCGGCGTAGCGGCTGCGCAGGAAATCGAACTGGAGCTTCTCGCCCGGGCGGCGGCGCCCCTCGATGATGTCCAGCCTGATCGCGTCATAGACGGAGCTGGCGAGCGTCAGCCCCGAAACCTTTTCCTTCAAGATTACCGCTCCTTGTGCAGAGCACGGCGACGTGCGGCGAATATCCGCTGGCCAGCTTCCATAGCAGATTCCCGCCGATTCTGATTCAAATCACGCAGTCTCCGGATTGCAGTATCGGAAATTCACCAACCAAAGGGGACTTCCTGGAAAACCAGGGCGATCGGCCTGCCTGATCGCGCGTCGTTCCGACGATCGCCCCGCAGTCTGGCGATCTAAAATGTCGAAAATAATTGACTTATCATTTATTTTGGAAAATCATGCTCGATACCTGACTAAGGTACAGAAAGGCCCGCATCGCGGATTTATTTCGAATAGACCGAGTGGTCGAAAGGCTCTGCCGGAAGACCCGCCGGCCGATCCAGGGGGGGCGGATGCCGATGGCTTCTAGGACAGGACGCCTGACGATATGGGCGGATCGAAGCAACGATGATGGCTAGTGCGTCGAGCTCGGCCGAACCGCTCGTCGCCCTCAATGGCGTCGGCAAGAATTTCGCCGGCGTCTGGGTCCTCAGGGACGCGACCTTCTCCGTCCGGCCGGGCGAACTCGTCGCCCTCGTCGGTGAGAACGGCGCGGGCAAGTCGACCCTCAAGAACATCCTGTGCGGCCTGCTGGCGCCGGACGAGGGCTCGATCGCCCTGAACGGCAAGGAGCAGTCGCGGATCACGCCGGAAGATGCGCGCGGACTTGGCATCGCGGCGATCCACCAGGAGCTCAGCCTCTTCCCCAATCTCTCGATCGCCGAAAACATCAACATGGGCCTCGGCTCCTTCCCGACCCGGGCCGGGTTGCTGAACCGCCGCGCCATGCGGGAGACGACCCGGGAGCTGCTCGGCGAGTTCTTCGAGCGCGAGGTGGACCCGGGCGAACCGGTGGAGCGGCTTTCGCTCGGAGAGCGCCAGCTCGTCGAGGTCGGCAAGGCACTCCACCGCGCCTCCACGATGCTGATCCTCGACGAGCCGACAACGTCGCTCAGCCTGCCGGAGCGGGAGCGCCTCTTCGAGGTCACGCGGCGGCTGCGAAGCCGGGGCTATGCGCTCATCTACATCACGCATTTCATGGAGGAGGTGTACGAGCTCGCGGACCGGATCGTCGTCCTGCGCGACGGGCGCGTGGTCGGCTCGGGGACACCGGCGGAGATCGACGAGAGACAGCTGACCATGATGATGGTCGGCCGGGAGCTGGCGGAGGTCGACGAGGACCTCGCCGCAAGCCACGAGCGCGCCGCCAGGGCAGGCAAACGCGACCCCGTTCTCCGCGTCAGCGGCCTCAGGGATGCCCGGCTCCTCCAGGACATCAGCTTTGAACTGGCGCCGGGCGAGATTCTCGGGCTCGCGGGCCTGATGGGTTCGGGGCGCTCCGAGGTGGCCGAGGCGGTCTTCGGCATTTCGGAGGCCGAAGGCGAGGTCGAGATCGCCGGCGAAGCGTTCAGCGAGCGCACCCCGCAGGCCGCCAAGGCACGCGGCGTCGCGCTGGTGTCGGAAGACCGCCGGGCCGACCAGGTCTTCGCCGGGCGCAGCGTTCGCGAGAACCTCACCTCGGCGATCATCGACACGCTTTCCGGCGCCGGGTCCTATTTGCGCCCGTCGACCCAGCGCGAAGAGGCCGCCAGGATGGCGGAGGCCTACGCAGTCCGGCACCCCGGCCTCGAGGCGCCGTTCGTCTCGCTGTCGGGCGGCAACCAGCAGAAGTGCATCATCGCCCGCTGGCTCGCGACGAAGCCGAGGATCTGCATCCTCGACGAGCCCACCAAGGGCATCGACGTGGGCGCCAAGGCGGATATCCATCGCCTCGTCGCGCAACTGGCGGAGCAGGGGCTGGGCGTCCTCCTCATCTCTTCGGACCTGCCCGAACTTCTCGCGCTCTCCCATCGAATCCTCGTCATGCACAAGGGCCGTATCGTCGGCGGCCTCGATCGCGCCGACTTCAACCCGGCCGCCGTGCTCCAGATGGCATCCCTGGGCAAGGCGGCATGACCGGCAGCGCGCAAATCGCCGATAGCCGGATGAGCCGGAACTGGGCGGTCAATCTCCAGCGCTACTCGATCGCGTTGATGCTGCTCGTCGTCACGGTCGTGTTCGCGAGCATGTCGGAGCCGTTCCTGTCGACGAGCAACCTCAGCAACATTCTGCTCCAGGCGAGCGCCATCGGCATCGCAGCGGTCGGAATGACATTCGTGCTGATCATCGGCGAAATCGACATCTCGATCGGATCGCTGATGTCCCTGGCCATGACGGTCGCCTGGATGATCGCCGTCATCCCCGGCGCCGGCGCCGGCGAGCAGGCCGGGGTCAGCGCCTGGGTCTATCCGGTCGGCCTCCTGATCGGAACCGGGCTCGGCATCCTCAACGGCCTCTTGGTCAACATCCTGAGGATCAATGCCTTCATCGCCACGCTGGCGACGATGTTCGCCTTCCGCGGCATCGCCTGGAAGATGGTGGGATCGAGCGACAAGGCATTTGCCGACAGCCCGGTCATGTATCTCGCGCGGACCGACTTCCTCGGCGTCGGCCTGCCGGTCTACGTGCTGGCGGCGGTCACCATCGTCGCGATGATCATCCTCAACATGACGCCGCTGGGGAAATTCCTCTACGCCATGGGCGGCTCCCCCCGGTCCGCGGTCGAGTCGGGACTGCCGGTCAACAAGCTCCGGGTGTTCGCCTTCGGGGTCGCGGGTTTCTGCGGCGCTCTTGCCGGGCTGATCATCATCGGCCGTGTCGGGACCCTTCAGGCGGGACTCGGCGTCGGTTTCGAATTCACCGTGATCACCGCCGTCGTTCTTGGCGGCACGAGCCTGATGGGCGGCCGCGGCTCGGTGCTCGGAAGTATTCTCGGCGCGATCCTCCTCGTCGTCATAGACAACGGCCTAAATCTCATCAACGCATCCGTCTACATCTACGACGTCGTCAAGGGATTGATACTAATCGTCGCCGTGATTGCCGATGTAATACTTGGAAAACGAACATCACGGTGAATTAATTCGCTCCTTGTCACCAGATCAACGAGGGAGATGCCGGCGCATAACGGGATAGACGTCCACGGACTGCTACAGACGCAACCAAAAAACATGATCCGTTAGGAAGGAAACCGAAGATGAAGAAAGCAGGAATCGGGCTCGCCGCTCTCAGCGCTTTGGCCCTGATGTCGTCTCCTCTCGCTGCCCAGGACAAACCCGGCGCGGGATTGAAGGTCTGCCTCTCGCTGGACAAGATGAATGCCTTCCGTGAGGGTCAGGTGAAATTCTGGCGCGCTGCGGCGGAGGATCTCGGCGTCGAGCTGGTCGAGCAGGTCGCCGGCGAGGACGCCCAACGCCAGTCGTCGCAGATCGACACCTGCATCGCCCAGGGCGTGGACGGCATCGTCTCGATCCCGTGGGACTACGAGGCGGTGCTGCAGGACATCGCGCGTGCGCATGACGCCGGCATCCCCTTCATCACCGCCGACCAGGCCCCGGCGGAAACCGACACCGTCGACTTCCACATCGGCGGCGATCCTTACGCCGATGGGCTGACTGCGGGAAAGCGGCTCGTCGCGCTGGTCGGCGACAAGCCGACCAAGGTCGTTGACCTTCAGGGCGCGCTCAGCGCCGTGAATGGTCAGGGCCGCGATCAAGGGTTCAAGGAAGGCATCGCCGACCATCCGAACATCGTGATCGTCTCGGAGGTTCCCACGGAATGGCGTCCTGAGCCGGTCGTGGCCGGGATGGAGAACGCGCTGCAGGCGAACCCTGATCTCGGCGCCGTCTTTGCCGCCACGGATGGCCTCCTGCCACCCGTCTGGGCCGCGCTGCAGAAGGTCGACCGCTACAAGCCCGTCGGCGATCCGGATCACGTCGTCATTCTCTCCATCGACGGCGATCCACAAGGCTGCAGGGCCGTGAGGGAAGGCTGGATGGATGCCGGCTATGCAACACCCATCGCTCAAATGACGCGCCGCACCCTCGAAGTCGTTGTCGACATCGCCAAGAACGACAAGAAGCCGGAAGGCGATGCGCGGATCGAGCTCATGCCGGGCGTCGAATACACCAAGGACAATCTCGCTGAGACTGAAGCCAGCGTCTGGGGATGCTCGAACTAGAGCCCCGGCGCAGAGCGCAATTCTGGTTTGGCTTAGTGCCACTATCTGAGGGAGGAACTGACATGAAGAAGTTTGGTATTGGACTTGCCGCGTTGAGCGCCCTGGTCCTGGTTTCAGCGCCCGCTGATGCACAGGACAAGCCCGGCGCGGGAATCAAGATCTGCCTCTCGCTGGACAAGATGAACGCCTTCCGCGAGGGACAGCTGAAATACTGGCGGATAGCGGCGGAGGATCTCGGCGTCGAGCTGGTCGAGCAGGTCGCCGGCGAGGACGCCCAGCGCCAGTCGTCGCAGATCGACACCTGCATCGCCCAGGGCGTCGACGGCATCATCTCGATTCCGTGGGACTACGAGGCGGTGCTCCAGGACATCGCGCGCGCGCATGACGCCGGCATCCCCTTCGTCACCGCCGACCAGGCCCCGGCCGAGACCGATACCGTCGATTTCCATATCGGCGCCGATCCCCATGCCGACGGCCTGAATGCCGGCAAGCGCCTCGTCGCGCTGGTCGGCGACAAGCCGACCAAGGTCGTCGATCTTCAGGGCGCGCTGAGCCACAACAACGGTCAGGGCCGCGATCAGGGGTTCAAGGAAGGCATCGCCGACCATCCCAATATCGTGATCGTCTCGGAGATCCCGACCGAGTGGCGTCCGGAGCCGGTGGTTGCCGGCATGGAGAACGCCCTCCAGGCCAACCCCGACCTTGGGGCGGTGTTCTCGGCCAGCGATGGTCTGCTCCCGCCGGTCTGGGCCGCCCTCCAGAAGGTCAACCGCTACAAGCAGGTGGGCGATGCCGATCATGTCATCGTCCTGTCGGTCGACGGCGATCCGCAGGGTTGCGCGGCGGTCAAGGACGGCTGGATGGACGCCGGCTATGCGCAGCCGGTCCCGCTGATGTCCCGGAAGACGATCGAGGTGATCATCGACATCGCCAAGAACGACAAGAAGCCGGAAGGGGATGACCGCATCCAGTTCCTCCCCGGTACCGAGTACATGGCGAGCAACTTCGACCAGACCATGGGCGAAGTCTGGGGCTGCCCGTAAGGCCATACCGGCCGAGGGTTGGACCAGGATGTCGACTGGCATGTCCCGGAATGATAACTCCGGCCTGGCGCGCGCAAACGCGCCAGGCTTTTCCCTGATGAGCGTGTTCCGCGACCTGCCGATGCTGCCGGTCGTGATCATCGCAGGCGTGCTTCTGTCGCTCAGCGTCGACGGCTTCGCCTCCGTCCCCAACGCGCAGAACATCATGCGGCAGCTCTCCGTGATCCTGATCGCGGTCTCTGCCGAAACCCTCGTCCTTCTCATCGGCGGCATCGATCTCTCGATCGGCGCGATCATCGGCCTCGCCTCGATCTGCGGCGCCTTTGTGATGCATGCCACCGATTCCGCGGTGCTGGGTTTCCTGGCGTGCCTGGCCGTCGGCGCGGCGGTCGGCGCGATCAACGGATTCGGCATCGCGCGGCTCGGCATCCAGCCGTTCATCATGACCTTCGGCACGCTGTTGACGGTCCGCGCCCTCGGTTTCCTGATAACCGGCGGCCGCTCCGTCGGGAAACTGCCCAAGGTCCTCCTCGAAGCCGGCCGGATGAATTTCCTCGGCATTCCCCTGGTCTTCGTGGTCGGTCTCTGCGTCTGCGCCGTCATCGGCTTCATGCTGAGCCGCACGGCGTTCGGCCAGAAGATCTATCTCACGGGATCGAATCCGCGCGGTGCGTCCTTCTCGGGCATCAACGTCAAGCGCCTGACGTTCCTGATCTACGCAATATCCGGTTTCCTCGGCGGACTCGCCGCATTCGTCTTCATGATGCGCCTCGGCTCGGCCTCCCCGACCGCGGGCGATCCGCTGCTCTTGCAGATCATCGGCGCGGTGGTGCTCGGCGGCACGGCGCTGACCGGCGGCGAAGGTGGCATCCTCCGTTCTGTCACCGGCGCGTTGCTCATCGCCATGATCGTCAAGGGACTTGAGATCCTCGGCGCCCAGTTCTGGGACCAGATGATCGTGATCGGCGTGCTGACGGCGCTGGGAAGCGCGCTCGGCTCCTGGCAGAGCAGACGCCGGATCAGCGGAAAGTCGCCGTGACGCCGCGTCGGTCCCGGCGCGGCGGGCCGCGCCTTCGCCGCAGGACCGGTTCTATTCTTTAGTTGGAAGCGTGAATGCCAGTGATCGCCGCGACCAGGTCGGCGGCATTGATCTGGCTGCGTTCGAACTCGGCGACCTTCCGTCCGAGGCGAAGGACCGCGACGCGGTCCGCGACCTCGAGGACGACGTCATGCAGGTCGTGCGAGATGACGATGACCGACCTGCTCTCCGACTTCAGCCGCCGGATCAGCCGGACGACGCCCTGGCGCTGCTCGACACCGAGCGCTGCCGTCGGCTCGTCGAGAAGCACCACCTTCGGCTCGCGGATGATGCATCTGCAGATCGCTATGCCCTGGCGTTGTCCGCCCGAGAGGCGGCCGGCCGGCGTCCGCAGCGAGCGGATGGTGGTCACCCCGAGGTCTTTCAGCGATTCAGCCGCGATCTTTTCCATCAGGGCATGGTTGAGCCGGCGGCCCGTCGCGATCGACGTCGTGATCTCGTTGCCCAGGAAGAGGTTCTGGACGGTGTCCAGGTTGTCGCAGAGAGCGAGGTCCTGATAGACGGTCTCGATGCCGACGTCGCTCGCATCGTGCGGCGTCCGGATCTCGACCGGACTGCCATTGAAGAAGAACGAGCCGGAATCCGGCGGCTGCATGCCGGAGATGGCCTTGATCAGCGTCGACTTCCCGGCGCCGTTGTCCCCGACGATCGCCAGGATCTCGCTCGGGTTGACCTTGAGGTCGACACTGTCGAGCGCGGTCACGCCGCCGAAGTGCTTCGACACGCCGCGCAAT
This sequence comes from Bauldia sp., assembly GCA_020442095.1. The sequence continues at coordinate 18,885 of JAGRKY010000112.1, read as the reverse complement.
TCGAGAATCGGAGTGACGCCCGCGGATCCTTCAGAAGCGTCGCCGACAGCGCCTTCGGTCAATTCTGGAACCATGGGTCAACTCCGCGTCTCTGGATCAATGCATGTAGGCGAAAAAGAAGCCGGCAGCTTTCGCTGCCGGCCAGTCAGTCGCGGCTTCATTCAGCGGTATGCGCCTCGCACTCCGGCGTCTTCGCGGCCGGCCCCGTGCAGATGTCGGCCCAGGTCCACACGCCGGCATCCACCACGTCGCCGACATTGGACTTGTCGATCATCGTGACGTCGATGAAGGCGGTCGGAATCTTGGCATAGCCATTGTCGAACTCGCCGTTGATGTGACCCGGCTCCGGATCCTCGCCATGCAGCGCGGCGACGACGAGACGGGCGGCGCTGTCGGCAAGCAGCGAATAGGTCTTCAGGACGGTGCCGTGCTGCAGGCCGAGCAGGATGTTCTGCAACGTGGCGACATTCGCGTCCTGGCCGCCGAGGATCTTCACCTGTCCGGCGAGCCCCTGCGACACGAGAGCGGCGAGTGCGCCTTCCGCCGTGCCGTCGTTGGAGGCGACGATCGCCGAGAAATCGGCATTCGTCTTGGTCAGGCACTGCTCCATGATGCGCTGGGCTTCGGACGGGTTCCAGTTCGGAACATAGTCCTCGCAGACCACTTCGATCTGGCCGGAGTCGATCAGCGGCTGGAGGGCTTCATCCTGCCCCTCCTTGGTCGCCCGGGTATAATAGTCGCCCTTGTTGCCGTAGAGCCGGGCGATCTTGTAGGGCCCGCCTTGGGACAACGCGGCGGCGGCATTCTTGCCCTGCGCCTGACCGACCTTCAGCGCGCCGAACTGCGTGTAGTAGGTCACCGGGCCGCCGCTCGCCTCATGCTCGTAGGCGATCAGCGGCGTTCCGGCCTTCTCGGCGGTGAACAGGATCGAGCTGGCAAGCGAGGGATCCGCCGCCACCAGGACGATCGCCTTGGCGCCGTCGGTGATCGCCGCCTCGGCCTGCGACTGCTGCTGGGCCGGGTTGCTTTCGCCGTTGACGACGGTCACCTCGATGTTCGGGGCGTATTTCTTCATCGCTTCGACGAAGGCGGGGGCGTCCTTCTGGACGAAGCGCACCGTCGTGAAGTTGGGCAGCATGAAATAGACCGTGCCTGTCAGCGACGGATCGGGCTCGAGCGCGAACGAGCTGACCGAGGTTCCTGCCACGATGACTGCGGCAGCAAATAGTGTCGATGCTTTCATTGTCTCCTCCTGTTGAGAACCTGACTTCTTCCGCGACGTCGTCTTCTTCTGGTTGTGATTTCCTATTCGGCGTTGTTCGCTATGCGGCTCGCTACCGAGTCGACGGAGGTGGCCAGCACCAGAACCAGTCCCTGGGTGGCGAGCTTCACTTCCGTGCCGAGGCCGAGCAGGTCGATGCCGTTGGAGATGCTCGTGATGGCAAGCGCGCCGAACAGAGCGGACCAGGGCGAGCCCCGGCCGCCGAACAGGCTGGTGCCTCCAACCACCGCCGCGGTGATCGCCTCGAGCAGCAGTGTCCCCATGCCCGAGGATTGCGCCGAGACGCCAAGCAGGCGTGACGCGCCCAGGATGCCGCCAAAGGCCGCGAATACGCCGCAGATGATGAACGCGGTTATCCGGATGCGGTCGACATTGATGCCGGCACGGGCGACGGCGCTCGGATTGGCGCCGGTAGCGAAGAGATAGAGGCCGAACTTGGTGTGCGAGCCGACATAGGCGAGCGCGACGATCGGGACGATGAACAGCAGCAGCGCGACCGGCACGCCATTGTGCGAGTTGAGTGCCATCACCGCGACGACGAGGCCGGCGATGAGAGCGATGCTTGGGATCGCGACGGTCCGCATCACCGTCGCCGAGAGGCCGGCCTTGCGGGCGTCCACCAGCGTCGACACGCGGAAGGCGATGAAGCCGGCGACGGTGGCGGCGACGAGGATCCAGCTCAGATGGGCCGGCAGATAGGCACCGGCCAGAAAGGTTATGTCGGTCCCGTAGAGATTGATCTGCCCGGTTGCCGGCAGGAGCACGAGCTGGAGGGCGGCCAGCGCCAGCGAGACGCCGAAGGTCACCAGAAATGCCGGCGTCCGGGTCCAGGTGATCCAGCGACCTTGCAGGAAGCCGACAACGCCGCCGAACAGGAGCCCCGCGCCGATCGCCACCCATACCGACACGTCGTCGACCAGGAGCAACTGGCCGGCAATGGTCGCGGCCACGGCGCTCATCGCAGCGACCGACATATCGATCTGGGCGATCAGCAGGACCGGCACCAGCCCCAGCGCCAGCATGCCCGTGACGACGCTCTGAAGCACCAGGTTCGACAGGTTGCGCGGAGAAATGAAGGCGGGATTCTGGACCGAAAAGAAGAGCCAGATCAGAATGATGGCAACGACAATCGGGACATAGCGCCACTCGCCGGCAATCAGCCCGGCGACCCGCGACAGCAAAGGAGGCTTCTTTTCAGATTGAACAAGCACGCCGGTGCTGTTGTCGCTCATATTCATTCACCACTGCTCAAAACAGGCACGCGTCACTTGCTGTGATCCCGGCAGGAACGCGCCATGGGGCGTGAAAACGGGCGGCGGATGCTTCGTTGCCCGCGCGATCGGTCTACGAAACGGAATATCCTGCGTCGGCCATCAGCAGATGACCCGTGATTCCGCTTGCCGCATCTGAAAGGAGGAATGCTACGGAGCTCGCGATCTCGCGCCGGTCGAGCAACCGGCCCATCGGAATATCGTCGAGCCACATCTTGAGGACTTCAGGCTTGGCGCGGCCGACTTCCGCCAGCATCTCGGTGTCGGTATAGCCCGGGCCCACGGCGTTGACGCGCACGCCTTCTGGCGCCCACTCGCAGCCCAGCACGCGACACATATGCGCGACGGCCGCCTTGCTGACGTCGTAGCCCAGATGGCGCTCGGGCCTCACGTATTTGACGCCGGCGATCGAAGAAATCGCGACGATCGATCCGCGCTGCTGCTTGACCATCTGCCGCCCGACGGCGCGAAGGACGTAGAAGACGCCGTCGCAATTGACGTCCATGACCTGCCGCCACTGCTCGTCGGTGTGATCGACGGTCAGGGCTTCGTTCGCGACGCCTGCATTGGCGACCAGACAGTCGATGGCGCCGTGCCGCTCGACGACGCGGGCAACGAAGTCGTCGACGCCCTGTCGATCGGTCACGTCGAGCAGATCCCAGGCAGTCTTGATCCCCTCGTCCGCGAGGGTCGCGGCCGTCTGCTCGACCAGGGGGAGCCTGTCCGCCATGACGACGGTCGCGCCGAGCTCGCCCAGATGACGGGAAATGACTTCGCCGATCCCTCGCGCTGCGCCAGTAACCACAGCGACGCGACCGTCGAGCCGATACAAATCAGCCGCACCCATATCTTCCTCCCTGTGCTCGGGCGACACCTGACGGCCATGCCCGATCCGCGCGCATAGTACCCCGTCATAACAAGGTCTATAGCCGCTTTTTATCCATTTCGGATTTTTAATGTTTTCAGGAAAAATAGGCGCGGCGTCAGCCAGAAATCCCCGTTTCGCGCGGCATACAGGGGCATATCCGCAGACGAATTCCTCTCATCTGCACCCCGTCATTTTATCCATTTCGGATGAAAATCAGGGAGTGGAGGAGAAAGCCGATCTCGGTTTCTGCTGCGTCGGCCCCCGGAAAAGGTCGGGCCGAGAAGGATTGATATCATTTTTTCCAAAAAAATAGAAATCAGTCAAGATGATAGAAATCGAGATATCATGCCCGCGGTGGCGCCGGCCCCGGCGCAGGGCATGCGAATGAAGCAGGCTCGGGTTGATCTCCGGCTCCTGTCGACTCCTTGCCGACGGCCAGAACCCGGCGCGGATCTTCGCTCTCTTCGCAGCAATCCTCATTTCCGCCGGGCGCAGACGCAATGGTCCAGGACCGGGCGCGTTTTGCGTGCGGCCTTGCGCCCGCGTCGCCTCGCGCAACCACCGGCCCATTCGCGGTCGCCAAAATGGTATACTAAAATCGAAAATACATTGACAGAACGATTAGTTTGGAAAAACAATCGCGCGGTCCGTTTGCGGTAAAGGGGGGATTGGAGTCGCTGCTCTGACGGCAGCGGCTCCGAGGCGCGCAATGAAAGCAGTCCGATTTCACACAAAGCGTGACATCCGGGTCGAGGACATCCCTGAACCCGGGAAGGAACTGGCGCCGGATGAGGTGCGGATTGCGCCCCTCCTCTGCGGGATCTGCGGCACGGATATCCACGAATACATCGCTGGCCCGATCGTCACGCCGGCAACGCCCCATATCTACACGGGCGCTGTCCTGCCGCAGGTGCTCGGCCACGAGTTTTCGGCTCGGGTGCTCGAGGTTGGATCGGCCGTAGACAACGTGAAGCCGGGCGACAAGGTCTCCATCCAGCCGCTGATCTCGCCCCGCGACGACTATTACGGCCGCCGCGGGCTGTTCCATCTCTCGGAGAAGATGGCGGCCGTCGGCCTCTCCTGGCACTGGGGCGGCATGGCGGAGCAGGCGGTCGTCAAGAAATACAACGTCTACCGCATGCCCGAGACGATGACCGACGAGCAGGCCGCCATGGTCGAGCCGACCGCGGTCGCGCAATACGCCGTCGACCGCGGCCGCGTGCTGCCCGGCTCCGGCGTGCTGGTTTCCGGCCTCGGTCCGATCGGTGCGCTCGTCCTGCTCGGCTGCAAGGCCGCCGGCGCGACCTTCCTCGCCGTGTCCGAGCCCAATCCGAACCGGCGGGCGCTTGCGAAGAAGCTCGTGCCCGAGGCGCTGATCCTCGATCCGAAGACCGAGGACGTTGTCGAAGCCGTCCGCGACATGACCGAGGAGCGGGTCGGCGTCGACGTCGCCTTCGAATGCGTCGGGCTCGAGGCTTCGCTCAACACCTGCGCCCAGGCGGTGAGGCGGCAGGGACGCGTGGTGCAGGTGGGACTTCACCTTGGCGGTCCCACCATCGACGCGATGCTGTGGGCGGTGAAGGACATCACGCTGGAGGCGACCTGGTGTTTCCACACGGCGGATTGGCCGCGCATCGCCTCGCTGATCGCCACCGGTGCGCTTCCCGCCGAGAAGATCGTGACCTCGAGGATCGCGGCCGACGACGTCGTCGCGAAAGGGTTCGATGCGCTGCTGGATCCCGCCGGCGCGGAACTCAAGGTGCTCGTGGACATGCGGGCCTGACTTCAATCCCGATCCGGCCTTCGACAGGCGGATCGCTGGCATCGACTGAGGAGGAAGAATTGGCGGATCAGAAACTGGCCTTGATCACCGGGGCCGCGGGCGCGGTCGGCCGCGCGACCTGCATACGCTACGCGCAGGCGGGATGGTCGCTCCTGATGATTGACCGCGTCCCCGCGCTCGACGATCTCGCCGCCGAGCTCAGCCGGACCTATGACGGGCAGTTCGTGGCGGCGCAGCTCGACCTCGCCAGCGACAGCGACCTCGACCGGCTGCCGGCGTTGATCGAGCAGACCGGGCTGCCGCTGAAGACGCTCGCCCTGGTCGCGGCGGTCATCCACGAGGCGGTGTCCGTCGACGCCATGGACATGGACGTCTGGGACAACGTGATGCGCGTCAACCTGCGTGCCAACGTCAAGATCGTCAGCGTATGCGCGCCGCTGATGAGGGCGGCCGGCGGCGGCGCGATCACTCTGGTGACGAGCTTCTGGGGACGCGAGGGGCACGGATTCTTCAGCCCCTATTGCGCCTCGAAGGCGGCACTGATCTCCTACACGCAGGCGGCCGCGGCCGAGCTTGCGCCCGAGATCCGCGTGAACTCGGTCGCGCCGGGCAACATCAACACGCCGATGCATTTCAGGGCGCTCTCCAATGAGGCGGAGAAGCGCGGCGTCACCCGCGAGGAGGTGCAGGCGGTGGAGTGGGGCAAGATCCCGATGGGGCGTCCGGCGCATCCTGAAGAGATCGCGGCAGCGATTCATTTCCTGTCGACCGACGAAGCCGGCTATTTCGTCGGCGCCACCCTCGATGTGAACGGCGGCTGCGGCTTCTACTGACGGGAAGCCAGGGCCGCTGACGGGAAGCCAGAGCCGCGTCGGCGGCCCAGCCAGCCGAGAATTCGCGGTGCCCCGGTTAAACGATCATCTCCCGGTCCATTCGTCGCGCAGGTTGCGGCAGACGAAGGCGAAGCCCATGCTGTCGGATCACGAACTGTCTCGCGTGATCGATCTTCTGCACAAGGTCCGCCGCCCCTTCGACGCCGCGATACCGGGCGCCCGTCCCGACCCGTACTGGAACCTCGTGCTGGAGCTGGTCGAGTGCCATCTCCGGCGGAGGCCGCTCAGCAAGACCACGCTGATCAAACGCTCGCAGACGAGCTACAGCACCGGATACCGTCTGATCGCGAAGATGATTGAGGACGGCAGCATCATTCGCGTCCCGCGCGGTCCGCACCACAAGACCACGCTGCTTGCCCCAAGCCCCGAGTTCGTGGAGTCATTCGCGAACTATGCAGAAGGGCTCAAGGCCAGACTCGCGTCCCTCGCGTAAAGGGCGCCATCTCCCCATGTTCGCCAGCGTGCGCCTGAGCGCGGCCGCCCGATGACCGCCCTCGCTTTGTGCGGGACCATGTGTCGGCCCCGCGAAGCCGCGCGCGGAGCCATTTGCTGAAATTAGATGCAGGCCACTGTCCCTGATTGCTCACGCTTCGGGAGGGCTGCGGCCTGTATCGTCAATCCGCACGCGCTCGGCAGGAATGACTCGGCCAATGCCCCACTTGGCACTCTTGTTGCCTCGTCGTCTGTGTTCGCGCGTCAGCCCGATGCGCGCACTCATGTCCTGTCGCGACCGGAGGATGCACAATGGAGACTTACGTCTACGGCGAACGCCGGGTACTTCCGCCGGGCTTCGACGAGTTTCTCGATTCGTCGGACGCGGCTGTGATCTCCATCGATATGCACGAGGGGCACCTGGCCGACACGCCGGACTGCCCGTGTCCCGGACCGCGTGCACGGGAGATCGTCGAGCCGATCAACGCGTTTCATCGCGCCGCCCGGGCGAACGGCGTGCCGGTAATCCACGTTCGCAGCGTCGTCCGGCGGGGAGGGGTCGACGATATCAAGGGCATCAAGGCCGCGTGGCGGATGACCTATCCCCTCTATTCCGGTCCGATCCCCAACATAGACGAGCATGCCGTCGAGGGGACACGCTGGAACAACTTCGTCACCGAGGTCCTCGACGACGATCTCGTCGTCAGCACCAAGCGACGGCTGTCGATCTGGTACGCGACCGATCTCGATTTCCTGCTGAGAAATCTCGGCACCCGGGTCATCGTGCTGAACGGTGCCTACACCGACTGCTGCGTGCTGAATGCTGCCTTCGAAGGCAGCAACATGGGCTACCGCGTCGTCGTGGCGCGCGATCTTGTCCGCGGCTCCAACCCGGAAATGGAGGACGCCGCGCTCCGCATCATGTCTCTCTACTGCGGGCTGGTTGCTGACAGCGCGGACCTGCTGTCCGCCTGGAAAGCGGACGGAGACGGAAAGCAGAAATCGGCGGCGTGAGACAGGCGGAGACAGCCGTCGTCCAAAGGACCATCAGGATGCAATTCAAACTCGAAGAAACGACGATCGCCGACATCCACGCGGCCTTCAGGGCGGGCACGCTCGACAGTGCCACGCTTACCCAGATGTACCTCGACCGGATCTCCGCCTATGACCAGGACGGCCCGGTGCTGAATGCCTTCATCACCCTCAATCCGGATGCAGTTGCCGAAGCCCGCAAGCTTGACGAGGCATTCGCGAGTGGCGGCAAGTTCGTCGGCCCCCTTCACGGTATCCCGATTGCGATCAAGGATCAGGCCGAGATCAAGGGCCTGGAAGCGAGCTTCGGGTCGATCGCGCTCAAGGGTTATGTGGCGACCGAAGACGCAACCATCGTCACGAAACTCCGCGAGGCCGGGGCGGTCATCATCGGCAAGACGACCATGCCGGACTTCGCGGCGTCGTGGTGGGGTTTCGGCTCGGTCCATGGCGAAACGAAGTGCCCCTATGCGCTTGACCGTGACTCGGGCGGATCGAGCGGTGGCACCGGATCAGCGATTGCCGCCAATCTCGCGGCGGTCGGGATCGGCGAGGACACGGGCGGATCGATCCGCCTGCCGTCGAGCGCCAACAATCTCGTCGGCATTCGCGTCACGCCCGGCATGATCAGCCGCAAGGGGCTCTCGCCGCTGCTTGTCCCGCTGGACACCGCCGGACCGATGGCGCGGACGGTCACCGATGCGGCGATCGTTCTCGATACGCTCGTCGGCTACGATCCGGCCGACCCCTACACCTGCGCCGTCGCTGTCGCCGATCACAAGGGCAGCTACACCCGGCATCTCGAGGCCGGAGCGTTGAAGGGGGCGCGGCTCGGTGTGCTCAAGGAAGCGTTCGGGAGCGACGACGATCCCGACTGCGCCCAGGTCAATACGGTCGTCCGCAAGGCGATCGAACAGATGGCGGATGCGGGTGCCGAGCTGGTCGAGCTGAGCCTGCCGGGGCTCGCGGATTATATCGCGGAAACGTCCCTCTACATCAGCCGGTCGCGGACGGATGTGAACCGGTTCCTCAAGCAAAGGCCGAGCCTTGCCCATACCGCGCTCGAGACCATCGTCGAGGCGGAACTCTACCACAAGGGTCTGGAGCTCATCCCTGCGCTGATCGAGGAGGGACCGGAAGATTTCGCCGACGATCCGGAGTATTTCCGCAAGGCGGTCCTCGGCGTCGAGTTCCAGCAGATCATCCTCAACATGATTGCCGCAAATGCCTTGGACGGCCTCTGCTACCCGGCCTGCCAGGTGCTGACACCGACCCACGAGGCACTGCGCAGCGGTCGCTGGACGGTGCTGAGCTATCCGACCAATACGACCATCGCCTCGCAGTCCCGGATTCCGTCGATATGCGTGCCGGCCGGCTTCTCGGACACCGGCGTTCCAGTAGGCATGGAGATCGTCGCGCCACCTTACCACGAGCCCGACCTCATCCGGCTCGGCTACGCGTTCGAACAACTCACCCATTGGCGGAAGCCGCCGGTCAGCGCCCCGCCGCTCTAGCCTCCGCATGTTGCTCATCGGGTGAGCGATGCAAGCTTATTCGCATGGCACCGGAGCCGGTTCTGCCGGGCCGGCCGGCGGACTCCCGACGTCGGGAAGTGGCACGCGCTTTGCTGCAGGTGCGAAGAGCGTGGGCGGCCAGGGGCGCGCTCCTCGCCCGCTCGAAAAAAAGCTCCACAACGGAGCCTCCATCTGAAAGGTGAGAAAAATGATCCGTCGGAACAGCATGCTTGTGGCCAGGCCTTTCGCCTTTGCCGGAGTCCTGGTTGCGACCGCAACCCTTGCAATGGCGCAGGATGTCGATCCCCGGGATACCTCTCCGCCCGACCAGATCCCGGAAGCCGTGCAGAAGGTCGTCGCCTTCGACAAGGCCGGCGAGAAGCTCGATGAGCCGATGAACATCGCCTACGTGACCGAATGCATCACCAACAGCTACTGCGAGGCGCGCCTCAGGGGCTTGCAGGATGCGGCCGACAAGTTCGGATTCACGTTCAAGATCTTCGACGCCAACTTCAATCCGCAGGCGCAGCTGAAGCACGTCCAGAACGCCGTGCAGGAAGGCTTCGACGGCTACATATTTGCTCCCACCGCGGACGCGCCGGCCTGCAAGATGTGGAAGGACTATCTTGTCCCGACCGGAAAGCCGGTCGTCTCGCTCGACCTGACGATGTGCGGCGACGTCGATTACACGGAGGGTCTCGCGGCCACGGTGACCATGCAGAGCCAGCCGTATTTCGACTTCCACATCGAAAATGCCTTCAAGTCCGCGTGTGAGGGCAAGGAAACCTGCACGGGCGTTTCGCTGAGCGGCTTTGCGGGGTCCGACCTCTTCACCCGCTGGGAGAACGCGATCGACAACGGGCTCGCCAAATACCCGAATGTCGAGATCGTTTCGCGGACCGAGGCTCGCTTCGATCCCGGCGTGGCTCGTCAGCTCACGCAGGATGCGCTGCAGGTCCATCCCGATCTCGATTTCGTCGTCTCCCATTATGACGACATGACGCTCGGTGCCGTCGCGGCCATCAAGGCGGCCGGTCTTGAGCCGGGTAAGGATGTGCTCATCTTCTCCGACGCCGGCAACAAGCTCGGCATGAAGCAGATCGAAGACGGTATCTTCAATGCCACCACGCTGGTTCTGCCCTACGACGAATCCTATTACGCCGGCGTCGCCATGGTCATGGCGCTGAAGGGGCAGCCGTTGAACGCCTACATCAACGAAAAGGATCTGCCCCGGATCACCGATACGGTCGGCACGCTCGTCATCACCAAGGAGAACGCCGACAAGTACACGCCGAACTGGTAGTGCCGGCCCGCAACGTCGCTGCAGGACTCTCCCGATGACCGAGACGGAGAACGTCGCCTCGCCGGTTAGCTTGCGCCATGTCAGCAAGTATTTCCCGGGAGTCGTGGCGCTGCGCGACGTGAGCATCGACTTCCTTCCCGGCGAGGTGCACGGCCTCGTCGGGGAGAATGGCGCCGGCAAGTCGACGCTCATCAAGATCATCACCGGCGCCTATCGGCCCGACGAAGGCTCCGTGTCGCTGTTTGGCAAGGATGTCGCCGATGCCGATCCGCGCACGCGTCAGAGAGCCGGTGTCGGTGTGATCTACCAGGAGCGCGCGATCGTTCCGGAGCTTTCGGCGGCGGGCAATGTCTTTCTCGGGCAGTCGATACGCTGGGGGCCGTTCATCTCCGCCCGCGCGACGACGCGCAGATTCCGTGAGCTGGCCGAACGGGTCGGCGCCGACGTCAATCCGAAAGCCGTCGCCGGAACGCTTTCGGTCGCCAACCAGCAGCTGCTGGAGATCATGCGGGCACTGCAGGCCGAACACCGGATTCTCATTCTCGACGAGCCGACGACCGCGCTGGGCACGCCCGAGCGGAAACGGCTGTTCTCGGTTGTCGATGAGCTGCGGCAGGCGGGATTGGCGCTGGTCTTCATTTCCCACGATCTCGACGAGGTGCTGGACCTGTGCGACCGCGTGACGGTCATGCGTGACGGCCAGAAAGTGGCGACCGCGAAAAGCGGCGACTGGACGAAGCAGAGCCTGGTCGATGCCATGCTGGGCGGCGTCGAGCTGCGCCAGGTCGCCGACCGCAAGCCGCCTGATGCCGGCCCGGCCATGTCCGTCAAGCAACTCAGAATCCCCGGCGTCATCGACGAGGTGTCCTTCACCGTCAAGCGCGGCGAGATCCTGGGCATCGCCGGGCTGATCGGCTCCGGCCGCACCGAGATCCTGCGTGCGATAGCCGGGGCGGACGGCCGGGCGGACGGAGAGATCGAGATCAAGGGTCGCGGCCAACCCTGGCCAACCAGCGTGAGTCGCGCGCTGGCCTACGGCATTGCGCTCGCTCCCGAGGATCGCCGGCGGCAGGGCCTCGTGCTCGGCATGAGCGCCGCCCATAATGTGACGCTGACCGACCTTGGCGCGGCGGTGAACGGGCTCGTTCTTTCCGACAAGCGCCGGAGCAGGCTCGCCCGCGAGACGATGGGGGATCTCGCCTTCAATCTCGCCCGGCTGCCGATGCCCGCGGAGACACTCTCCGGCGGCAACCAGCAGAAGCTGGTGATCGGCAAATGGCTGTTCCGGAAGCCGGATGTCCTGCTGCTCGACGAGCCGACCCAGGGCATCGATGTCGGCGCCAAGGCCGAGATATTCGGCGTCATGGCCGAGCTGGCAAATCGCGGCATGGCGATCGTCTTCGTCTCCTCCGAGTTCGAGGAGGTGGTGGATATTTCCGACCGGATCCTGGTGATAGGTCGAGGACGCCATCTCGCGACCCTCGGCCGCGAGGAAGCCTCGACCAAGCGCATTCTCGATCTGCTTTTCGAAGTCGAGGCGGCGGCATGACCATGGTGGCGAATCCGGAACGGGGCGGGGCGTCGGGCGGGGGAACCCAGTTCGTCCGTCGCTATGGGGTCCTTCTCGCGCTGATCGTGCTGATCCTGGTCCTTGCCATCGCCAGCCCGTCGTTTCTCGAACCGAGAAACATCTTCAACATCCTGAGCCAGTGGACGCCGGTCGGGATCATGGCGATCGGCGCGACCTTCGTGATCCTCGCCGGTGGCTTCGACCTTTCGGCCGCATCGGGCTTCGCCCTTTGCGCGGTGGTCGCCGCGTTGATCGCCTCGTCGGGCATCGGCGTCGAGGTCGCCTTCCTGGCGGCTCTCTGCGTCGGCCTCGTCATCGGGGCGGCGAATGCTCTGCTGGTCGTGGTGCTGAGGATCAATCCCTTCGTCGCGACCCTGGCGTCGGGCTTCGTCCTGGCGGGGGTGCCCTTCACCCTGGTGAAGAACCCGTACATCATGGTCTTCGAGGACGGATTTGACGCGATCGGCACCGGGTCGATCTCGGGCGTCCCCTACTCGGTACTGATCCTCGCCGCGCTGTTCATCATCGGCGGCATCGTTCTCTCCCGAACGCCCTTTGGCGAGTGGGTCTATGGCGTCGGCGGCAATCCCGAAGCGGCCCGCCTGTTCGGCATCCCGGTCGGCTGGGTGACCGCGATTACATATGTCATCTCGGGCTTCAGCATGGGCGCCGCCGCCGTCATCTCGACGTCCCAGCTCAGCTACTCCGCCTCCGACCAGGATCCGGCCCTTATCTTCAACGTCATTGTCGCCGTCGTTGTCGGCGGCACGTCGTTGGCCGGTGGCTATGGCGCCATGTGGCGAACCGCCGTCGGGCTCGCGATCCTCGCGGCGGTGCAGAACGGCCTGAACCTGATGCAGGTCAATTCCGCCGCGCAATATATCGTCAAGGGCCTGATCATTGTCGGAGCGCTCGGCTTCGATGTCTGGACGCGCTCGCTGTCCGGGGCTTCGCGCGCCAACGGACCCGTCGCAGCGACGGCGGCCAGGCCCTCGCGGGCGACCGCAGGCAAGGGTGGGGCATCGTGACCGTGACCGGCGAGCAGGGCGGGCGGATGGCCGCTCCGGCAAGGCCTCCGAAACCCTCGGGGTGGCTGAAGGCACGCTATGGCGGAAGCTTCTTCTATTCCTACGGGATCGCCTTCGCCCTGATCGTCCTCGTCGCGCTGGTCACGATCGGCGACCCGTCATTCCTGTCGATCAGCAACATCCTCAACATGCTGGGGCAGTGGGCGCCAGCCGGGATCATGGCGGTCGCGATGACCTACGTGGTCATCGGCCGCGGCTTCGATCTGTCGATCGCCTCGGGCTTCTCGCTTTGCGCCATCGTTGCGGCGATCGTCGCGGCCGAAGGCTACGGTACGGAACTGGCGTTTCTTGCGGCTATTGCGACCGGCGTCGCGATAGGGGTCGTCAACGGTCTCCTGGTTTGCGGCCTCGGCATCAACCCGTTCATCGCCACGGTCGGGACCGGCTTCGTGCTGCTCGGCTTCAACATCATCCTCACCCCGAATGCCTACATCACGGTGGAGCAGGAGGGATTCGACGTGCTCGGCTCCGGCGGCTGGATGGGGCTGTCCTTCAAGGCGATGATCCTGATCGCATTCCTTGTTGTCGGCGAGTTCGTCCTCCAGAAGACGAGATACGGCCAGGCCCTCTACGCGGCTGGCGGCAACCCCGAAGCCGCGCGGCTCAGCGGCTTGCGCGTCCGGCTGCTGACGGGGTCGACCTACGTCTTTCTCGGCTTCGCTACCGGCATCGCTGGCCTGCTCGCGGCCTCGCAGCTCGCTTCGGCCCAGGCCCGGATGGAGCCGACCATCGTGTTCGACGTCATTGCGGTCGTCGTTCTCGGCGGCACGTCGCTTGCCGGCGGCTCGGGGGCCATATGGCGAACCGCGGTCGGGCTCGCCATCATCGCGACGATCTCGAACGGCTTCACGCTGCTCGGGCTGAGCCCGTTCTACCAGAGCATCGTCAAGGGAACCGTGATCCTGCTCGCGGTCGCGCTTGAGGGATGGGCGCGGCGCCTGTCGGTCGCGAGCCTCACCAAGCGCGCGGCGGGCGAGACGTCAGCGGCCTCACAAACCAGCCCCACCCGAGAGATTACGCAATGAATGACACCGCACCGCGGACCACCCTCAACTGCGACATGGGCGAAAGCTTCGGCATCTATCGCTTCGGCGCCGACGAGGAGCTGATGGCCTATATCGATGTCGCCAACGTCGCCTGCGGCTTCCACGGTTCCGACTTCAACCACATGCGCAACACGGTGCGGCTTGCCAAGGCCAATGACGTTGCCGTCGGCGCCCATCCCTCATTGCCGGACATGCAGGGCTTCGGGCGTCGGGTGATGGCCATCTCGCGCGAAGAGTTGAGGAATTGTCTCCTCTATCAGATCGGTGCGCTGTCGGCCTTCCTCAAGGCGGAGGACGTGCCGCTCAACCACATCAAGCCGCATGGTGCGCTCTACGGCATGGCCGCCCGCGATCCCGAAGTCGCACACGCCATCGCGGATGTCGCGGATATCTACCCGGTACCGATCTTCGGCCTGCCCGGAACTCTGCACGAGACGATCTATCGCGAGCGAGGCCACGCCTTCGTTCCCGAGTTCTTCGCCGATCTCGACTACGACGACGAAGGACACGTCATCATCACCCGGGAACACCCTCCGATCGATCCGGCGCTTGTCGATCGCCGGATCGTGGATGCCGTCGAAAACGACAGCCTGACCACGATCGGCGGCAAGTCGCATCCCGTGCAGATCGAAACCATCTGCGTCCACTCGGACACCCCCAATGCCGTCGAGCTGGCGGCCGTCATCACCAAAAGACTGCGGGCACTACAGCCGTGACCCGTCAGCGCCACCCCTCCGTCACCGAAGGAACAATCCAATGACTGACAGCTTCAAGGTCGAAGAGGCGACGATCGACGAGATCCATTCCGCGATGGCCGCGGGGACGTTGACAGCCGAGGCCCTGGTGCAAGGCTATCTCGACCGTATCGCGTCGGTCGACAAATCGGGTCCGGCCCTCAACTCGATCATCAGCGTCAACCCGGATGCGTTGGCGGAAGCCAGGGCGCTGGACGAGGCATACGCGAAAACCGGGGAATTCAAAGGCCCGCTCCACGGCATTCCGGTCGTCGTCAAGGATCAGGTCGAGACCAAGGGCATTCAGACGACGTTCGGCTCGATCGCCATGGACGGCTACATGCCGGAATCGGACGCGACCGCGATCACCAAGCTCAAGGACGCCGGCGCGATCATCCTCGCCAAGACGGCGATGCCCGATTTCGCCACGTCATGGTTCGCCTTCTGCTCGAAGATCGGGGAGACCAAGAATCCGTATGTCCTGTCGCGCGATCCAGGCGGGTCGAGCGGCGGCACCGCGGCCGCGGTCGCCGCGAGTCTCGGGACGGTTGGCGTTGGCGAGGATACCGGCGGCTCGATCAGGCTTCCGGCGAGCTTCTGCAACCTCGTTGGCGTAAGGGTCACGCCAGGCCTCATCAGCCGCAACGGGATGTCGCCGCTGGTGGTCTTCCAGGACACGTCGGGACCGATGGCGCGCACGGTGAAGGACGCCGCGATACTTCTCGACAGCATGGTCGGCTACGATCCGAAGGACGAGTACACCGTGGCTGCGCTGATCGCAGGTCATAAGGGAAGCTACGTCGACGCCATGGATACCGGCAGCCTGGCCGGCGCTCGTCTCGGCGTCGTCCGCAATGCCTTCGGCAGCGATGACGACCCCGCCGCCGCCCCGGTCAACAGCGTGGTCGCCTCGGCATTGAAGAAGATCGAGGCCGCGGGCGCGACGCTCGTCGACATCGAAATTCCGGATCTGATGGACCACATCATCGAGACGTCGCTGTATCTCACGCACTCCCGCTCGGACATCAACAAGTTCTTCGCGGCGCGCCCCGGCCTGCCGACCGGCACGCTCGAGGAAATCAGTGCGGCGAAGAAATACGACCCAACGCTCGATCTGCTCGAGGATATTTTCGAGGGTCCGGAAAAACCCGAAGACGATCCGGACTACTACAAGAAACTCGCCGCCCGTGAGCGCTTCCAGCGTCTCGTCGTCGGCATGGTGGGCAACGAGCAGCTCGATGCCCTGATCTATCCGAGCGTTCAGGTCCTTCCGCCCACCAAGGAAGAAGTCCGGGCCGGCAAGCACGCATGCCTGACCTTTCCGACCAACACGCTGATAGCGTCCCAGACCTGGATGCCGTCGATCTGCGTTCCGGTCGGTTTCAGCGACGATGGCGTCCCGGTCGGAATGGAAATCGTCGTGCTGCCGTATCACGAGCCTGATCTATTCCGCCTCGGATCGGCATTCGAGGCAACGTTGAAGCAGCGGAAGGCGCCTACCTACGCCCCCTAGACGTTACGCCGGAAAGAGGGCCGGTCTTGCGGCTTCGGTCCCGGCGCCGGAGTCGCAAGGTTCCGGCGCCACTTCGCGGACCTGACGACCGCGGAGACAAGGGCATCCATGCGGCTGATTGTCGTGCCGGGAGTCTGTCGCTTTGCGCGGCAAGCGCCACCGAGCGTTGCGCGCAGCTCGCGGGATGGCGAGGGGCGGGGCGTTGTTCTTGTCGCGTTGCTTCCGCGGCTCTAGCCGCGGATCAGCATCCGGCCGCCGTCGACGACGAGCAGGTGACCCGTGACGAAGGAAGCGTCGCGGCTCGCCAGGAAATGATACGCGGCGGCGATGTCTTCGGGGCGGCCGACGCGCCGCACCGGCTGGGTCCTGCCGGTCTCCGAGATTCCCGCTGCGCCGAGCGAATTCTCGGCATCGAGGGTCTGGGCGGTCTCGATGATGCCCGGGGCGATGGCGTTGACGGTGATGCCGTCGGGGCCGACTTCGGCGGCGAGCGAGCGGACCATGCCGACGATCCCGGCCTTGGCGGCGGAGTAGTGGATATGCTCGTCCCACGCTTCGAGCGCGCCGGCCGTCGAGGCGGTGGCGAGCAGCCGCCCGAATCCGGCCGCGGTCATCGACGGCAAGGCCGCCCGGAACACCCGCCACACGCCCTGGAGATCGATATTGACCGTCTGATGCCAGGCCGCATCGTCAAGGTCGACCGAGCGCCGGCGGCGGGCGATCGCGGCGTTGGCGAGCGCGATGTCGACCCGCCCGAAGGCGGCGAGCGTCGCATCGACCAGAGCGTCCACCGACGCGGTGTCGCCGACATCGGTCTCGACCACGAGCGCCCTGCGGCCTGCCGCCTCGACAGCCGCGCGCACCGCATCGATGTCGTGTCCGTCCGGGCTGTAGGTCGCAAGCACGACATCGGCGCCGGCCGCGGCGAAGCGCCGGGCGGTCGCCGCGCCGATGCCGGAGGCGGCGCCGGTAATCACGGCGACCTGGTCGATCAGGCTGAACATCGGTCCGGGTTTCCTTTCGATACCATGAGGCCGCTCAATAGGCGGTCCAGCCTCCGTCGACCGCGAGCACGTGTCCGGAGACGAAGGTGCAATCGTCCGAGGCAAGGAACATCGCGGCCCCGGCGATATCGTCGGGACGGCCGAGCCGCGGGAACGGCGTCCGTTCCAGCGAATATCTTGTCGCGTCGTCGATGGTGCCGTGGCTGAGATACTCGGCCTCGCCGGGGTGATGGCCGGTGATGATGCGGCCCGGGGCCAGCGCGTTCACGATGATGCCGTGGCGGGCATAGTCCACGGCGAGCTGGCGGGTGAGCTGGGCGATCCCCGCCTTTGCGACGGCATAGGAAAGGTGGCCGGGCGGGGCGGTGATGCCGAGCTGCGACGCCATGTTGACGATCCGGCCGCGAACCTCGCCGATCGCCTCCTGGGCAATCATCGCCGCGATCGCGCGGCGGTTGACCAGATAGTGGCTGCGCAGGTTGAGATCCATGTCGGCGTCCCACGCCTCGTTCGGCGTATCCAGGATCGGCGCGCCGCGAAAGACGCCGGCATTGCTGACGACGATGTCGATCCGGCCGGTGATCCCGGCAGCATTGGCGAAGAGGGCGTCGACGTCTTCCGGGCTGGTCACATCCGTCCGGATGAAGGTGGCCCTGCCATTCGCGGCCGCTATGTGCCGGGTCGTTGCCGGTCCTTCGCCTTTGGAGGAGGCGTCGCTGTCGTCGAGGTCGGCAACGATCACATGGGCGCCTTCACGCCCGAAGCGCAGGGCGATGGCGCGGCCGATGCCTGCGGCCCCGCCGGTCACGATCGCCGTGCGCCCCGCGAGCCGCATGGCTATTTCAGGCCGTCTTGGCCGACGACGTCGGCGCGGTCGAGACCGCCGAGGCGCGCATGCAGCCGGCCCCGGGTCGCGAAGGCCCAGATGACGATCACTTCATCGGGACGTGGCGCGTCGCCGAAGCTCGCCGTCATCGTGTCGTAGTGCGACCGGACATAGAGCGCGTCCTTGAACGCGAGCGGCACGTCGATCGCCGTGCCGGGTGCGCCAACCTTGCCCGTCGAGGGAACCCACGCCTTCGCTCCGCCCAGGGCCTTGCGGACCGGATCGGCCGCGAACTGGGTGAGGAACGCGTTGCCGTGTTCATATTCGCCGGCGACGCCGACGAGGCACGCCTTGCCGTAGCTCTCGACCTGCCGGCCATCCATCGCCTCGCGCACGCGGCGGCCGAATTCCGCGCCGAGCTGGTCCGAATTGGCGACGATCCGGTCGAGATTCTCGCTGAAGGTCCCGGCATAGGGATTGCGTATGGCGGCGGCGATCACGACCTTGCGCAGCGGCTCCCCGTCGGCCGGAACGCCGGTCTCGTTGGCGAGCGTATCCTCGATCTGCGTGAACCATTTGCGGATGTGATATCCGTCGGCACCCTGCGCCGCGTCGTCGGTCTCGCTCATTTGCTTTCCTTCTTGGCTCGTCCGCTCCGCGGCGCCGCCTGCGACGCGCTCGAGTCGCCGTCGAGGCGATGATCTTCGCCACTGAAATGCAGCACCT
>JAGRKY010000860.1 GCA_020442095.1 Bauldia sp. | reverse complement strand
CGCGGATCAGGGTCTCGATCTCGGTGACCGAGAGGTGGCGAGGACGATCGGCGACCGCGGGCTTCGGCTCGGGCTTGTCGATCGGCTTCGGCCGCTTGGTCCAGCGATCGATGTCGCGGGCGAGGTCGACATAGGTCTGGCCTCGCCCTTTCATCAGCTCGCCGGCATCCTTGCCGATGAGCGCCGCGAGGCGTTGCAGCCAGCGGGAGGCGACCGTCGGCGTGCCGCCGCGCTTCTCGGCCCGGGTGACGATGACCCGCGGCGCGGCGAAGCCGAGAAAGAAGTCGTGCGCGGCGAGGCCGACGCGCCGCTCGGGCGGCGGCAGGCCGATCTCGGCGCGCATGGTGCGGGAGAGCCACGGGTCGGTGCGCGTCTCGGCCGGCCAGACACCTTCGTCGAGACCGCCGAGGATGAGGAGATCGGCGGACTGGAGGCGCGCTTCCAGCGTGCCCCAGATGTGGATGCGCGGGTCGCTGCCCGGCGGCCGCGTCACCGAGACGTCGCTCATCAGGGCGGCGAGGAAGGGGGGAAACTCAATCGGCCGGAGCGAAAGCTCCGGGCCATCGATGAGGCCGGCAAGCAGCCGGCCAAGCGCCTCGCCGCCGGGACGGGACCAGAAGCCGTTGTCGGAGCCGGCATGGTCGGATACGGCGGCGGCGAGAGCGTCGCGAAGACGCGCGGTCGTGTCGATCGAGGTGACGGGCCCGGACCCGGCGAACGCTTCGCGGATCGGCCCGAGGATGGTTTCGAGGCGGGCCACAAGGCGTGCAGCGAGGTCCCAGTCGCCTGGAGACAGGCGGCGCCGGGCGCGGGGGACGTGGCGCGCGGCCTCGCTTGTCGCTTCCTCGCGCGCTTCGCCAAGGGCGGCGGCAAGGCCGGCGAGGCCGCAATTGCCGCGCCGTCCGCGGAACACGGTGAGCTCGAGGATACGGGCGGCCTTGCGGCATTCGCGGCGGCCGAGGCCGAAGGCGGCGGCCGGGTGCTTGAGGAGGGCAAGCAGCGGCGCCGGCTCGCCGTCGGCGGCGAGCGCCTCGACGAGGAGGCGGGCGAAGATGCCCTCCGGCAGGAGGTCGAGGCGGGCGCCGGCGGAATCGTCGATCGAAAGGTCCCAGCGCCGGAGCTCGGCGGCGACGCGGCGGGCGAGCGTCCGGTCGGGGGTGACGAGCGCGATGCGGTTCGCCTCCTCCTCCTCCAGCGCCTCGCGGATGGCGATGGCGATGGCGACCGCCTCCTCCTGCTCGTTATGGGCGACGATGAGGGAGGCGCCGGCCAGCGCCGCCGCGACCGCTTCGTTGTCGGGGCCGTCGGCGCGGAAGCCGACCCAGGCGTCGGTGGTCTCGGCCGGACGCAGCGCCTCGGAGGCGAGGCGGGCGCGGAGCGCGAGGGGTGGGGGGACGCTGCCGAGCGCGACGACTTCGTCGCGGCCGATGCCGAGGGCGGCGACGAGCTGCTTGAGGCCGAACTGGGGATGACCCCAGGCGCGGGCCGACGGTTCCGGCCCGTCGATCGCGGTGTAGCCGGCGTCGTCGAGGTCGCTGTCGAGGCCGGGGAGCACCACCGCGCCGTTGGGGAGGTGGGCAATGGTACGTAGCAGCGCGGCGGTCGCCGGGATCGAGCCGGTCGAGCCGGCGGCGA
>JAGRKY010000859.1 GCA_020442095.1 Bauldia sp. | reverse complement strand
GCCGACGTCGTCGCGTCGAACGGCGTCATCCACGTCATCGACACGGTGCTTCTGCCGAAGATGGGCTGACGTCGCCCCCCGTCTCACGTGGAAGAGAACGGCCCGCTCCGGCGGGCCGTTCGCGTTTCGGCTCGGCTCTGTCGTTCCGACGATTACTCAGCCGGAACGAGTTGGCCGCTGAAGACGATCGGCCCGGTGGCGACACCGGTCGGCGAGCCGCCCTTCGGCTCTAGGCTGATGGCCAGCGTCAGCCCCTCGGGCGCATATTCGAGGCCGCGCGAAAGGCTCGTGCCGTCGTCGAAGACACCCAGCGAGACCGGCTGTGCATCGGGCTCGACCGCCCAGAGCTCGTAGCTCTTGTCGTCCGGCGGCGCTGCCACGACCTGGCGGACCGAGATCGTCCCGTCCTCGACATTGACCGTCGCGACGAAGGCCGGCGATGCGCCTTCCGATGTCAGGATGGCGACGAATTCCGATTGCTGCGGCGCGGGCGGGCGGATCTGGTCGAACACCACGACCGCCGCCAGCACCGCCGCGGCGGCCCCCGCGACGAGTGACGTCAGGCGCCAGCGCCGCACCTCGCGACGCAGGGCGACGACGTTACCGCCTTCGGCCACCGGCGCCGGAGCCGCGCCGATCCGTGCCTCGATCGCATCGAACACCGAGCGCGGCAGCGGCGCCTCGTCGGCGGAATCTGCCAGCGGCTGTAGACGCGCTTCCCAATCCGAGACCAGGCGTCGGAACTCCGCGTCCGCGGCGTAGCGCGCCTCGGCCGCGGCTCGCTCGTCGGCGGACAACGTGCCGAGCACGTATTCGCCGGCCAGGCCGTCCAGTTCGTCGCGGTCAGGCGCCGTCACCGAGACACTCCTTCAACGCCATGAGGCTCCGCCGCAGGATCGTCTTGATCGTAGCCACCGGCCGGTCGAAGCGCGCGGCAAGCTCTTCCCGGCTCCAGCCATGGCAATAGGCAAGGATCACCATGCCGCGACGGTCGGCTTCGAGCCCGTCGAGACAGCGCGCCAATCCGCTACCGGCCACGAACCGCTCGGCGCTGGCGGCCGGATCAGCGATCGTCTCCGCGATAGCCGGATCGGCCGATGCCGCCGACACGCGCTCGGCGCCCCGTCGGGTCATGTCGATAGCGGCATGCCGGGCGATCGTCGCCATCCACGCAATCGGAGATGCGATCGCGGCATCGAAATCGCCGGCCCGGCCCCATATCCTGACATAAGCTTCCTGCACCGCGTCCTCCGCAGCTGCGTCGCTCTGCAAGATACGGCGCGTGACCGCATGGAGTTTCGGTCCGGTCCGCTCGTAAAGCGTCCTGAAGGCGCCGCGGTCGCCTTTGGCGACGGCTGCCAGCAGGATGACAAGGTCTCTTTGTGCTTCGCTCACGCGGCAGCCTGCAACTCCCACCGCAGGCCCCGCCTCATATGGCTTCGACCCCCGGCGCAAGCGAGTCTCGCCTCACTTTGAAAGGAATGCAAACTGTGCCTCCGGCGCAACAGCGGATGATCGATATCTCCGTTCCCGCCGCTTCAGCGCCTCTCCCGCAACACTCCTGACAAAGTTGGAAGGATATTTCGCGGTTGTTTGTTCAATTCCTGGACGGCAGTCGCTATATCGTCGCAACCGTATTGTGCGGTGCAAGACTTCCGGATGGATCGTCCCTCATCGGGGTGGAGAAGAATGGCGTCCATTTTCAAGCCGAGCCGGATCATTTCCGTGGCCATCCTCCTTGGCGCGGCGGGCTGGGTGCTGTCCGGCGAGTTCGGACCGCTGGCCGAGGAGCAGGCGCCTCCGGAAGCCGCCGCCCCGACGCAGCCGGTGATCCCCGTCCAGAAGGTCAGTGTCATCACCGCGGCGCCGGCCGAGCACCAGCGCAGCATCACCCTCGACTGCACGACCGAGGCGGACAAGAGCTCGATCGCCGTAGCGCGCGCCAACGGCGTCATCGTCTCGCTCGATGTCGACCGCGGCGACAAGGTCACCGCCGGCGAGACCATCGCCACGCTCTCCGATGAAGGACGCCAGGCGGCGGTCCTCCAGGCAAAGGCGCTGCTCGAACAGCGGCAGGCCGAGTACGACGCCAACAAGGCGCT